>JAPPNE010000048.1 GCA_028818775.1 Deltaproteobacteria bacterium
TCTCGATGTCGAGCTGGGTGAACTCGGGCTGCCGGTCCATGCGCAGGTCCTCGTCCCGGAAGCAGCGCACGATCTGGAAATACCGGTCCACCCCTCCCACCATGAGGATCTGCTTGAAGAGCTGGGGCGACTGGGGCAGCGCGTAGAACTTGCCCGGGTGCATGCGGCTGGGCACCAGGTAGTCGCGCGCACCCTCGGGCGTGCTCTTGGTGAGCACGGGCGTCTCCACCTCCATGAACGACAGGCCGTTCAGGTGATCGCGGATGGCGGACAGCATGCGGTGGCGGATCTCCAGGGGGCGCAGGCTGCGCGGACGCCGCAGGTCGAGGTAGCGGTAGCGAAAGCGGCTGGTCTCGGTGGGCTCGACTTCATCATCGATGGGGAACGGCGGTACGCGCGAAGGGTTGAGGACCCGCAACTCCCGCGCCATCAGCTCTACCGCGCCGGTGGAGATGTTGGGGTTCACGTTTTCCTCGGTCCGGTGCACCAGGGTTCCGCGCACCGCCAGCACGTCCTCGGAGCGCACCCGCTTGGCCTTGTCGTGGGCCTCGGGCGTCACCTCGGGGTTCAGCACCACCTGGACCACGCCGGAGCGGTCCCTGAGGTCGATGAAGAGAAGACCGCCGTGGTCCCGCACGGACTGGGTCCAGCCCATCAGGGTCAGCTCCCGGCCCACGTCGCCCGCGCCCGGCTCGCCGCAGGGGCAACTCCGCTGCCAGTCGCCCATCAAGTCCACATTCCGCTTGTTCACGTGTTCACCCGAGACTTTCCTCAACGTCCGCGAAATCCACCTCGGTCTGTTCCTTGGTCGCCATGTGGCGCACCAGCGCCCTGCCCCTCTCCATTTCGTCGGGGCCGACGATGAGCACCACGCTCGCCCCCTGCTTGTCGGCGCGCCGCATCTGGCTCTTGAGGCTCCGGGCCTCGCCATCGAGGTCCACCCGGCGCCCGCGCCGGCGCAACCGGTGTGCCAGGGCGAACGTCCAGCGCTGGGCCGCCTCGCCCATCCAGGCGAGATAGAGCAGCGGCGCGCCGCTTTCGTCCGTGTCCCCTTCCGACAGGAGCAGCGCCAGGCGCTCCACCCCCAGGGCGAAGCCCACGCCGGCCACCGGCGGCCCCCCCAGGGACTGCATCAGCCCGTCGTAGCGTCCGCCCGCGGCCACCGTGTTCTGGCTGCCCAAGCCGGTGCCGGCCTTCCACTCGAAGGTGGTCCGGCAATAGTAGTCCAGGCCGCGCACCAGGCGCGGGTTCACCACCGGCTCCGGCTGGAGATCCCGGAGCAACTCCAGCACCGTGTCGAAGTGGCTCCGGCAGTCGTCACAAAGGTGGGAAAGGATCGACGGCGCCGCGCTCACGATTTCGCCGCAGGACGGCCGCTTGCAGTCCAGCACGCGCAGGGGATTGGTCCCCAGGCGACGGTCGCAGTCGGCGCACAGGTCGGCCCGGCGCTCCTCCAGGAACGCCACCAGCGCCGCGCGGTAGCCCGGGCGGCACTCGGCGCAGCCGATGGAGTTCACCTCCAGGACCGTATCGGCCACCCCCAGTTCGGCCCACAGGTCCCGCAGCAGCAGCAGCAGCTCGGCGTCGACGTAGGGGTCCGTGCGGCCGAATACCTCGGCGCCGATCTGGTTGAACTGGCGCAGCCTCCCCTTCTGAGGCCGCTCCCGGCGGAACATGGGGCCTAGGTAGTAGAGCTTGCGCACGGGCTCCACCTGGTGGAGCTTTCCTTCACCGTACGCCCGCACCACGCCGGCGGTGCCCTCCGGCCGCAGACTCAGGAGCGTCGCCTTGGAGTCCCGGTCGGCGAACGTGTACATCTCCTTCTCGATGACGTCGGTGGACTCGCCGAGGGAACGGGAAAAGAGCTCCGACTTCTCCAGCACGGGTATGCGAATCTCCTTGAAGTTATAGCTCGCAAATACCCGTTCCGCGGCCCTTTCGATCCGCTGCCACGTCTCCACATCGCCGGGTAGAACGTCGGCGAAGCCCTTGATGCGTGTCAGGTTCATATGCACCACCAAACGGGCGCCCAAGCCGCGATCATCATTGTCCTGAGGGGAGTCGGTGTTCGATGGCAGGAGGATTCAAGCACATGCTGCCAGGATGGATAGGAGCTAACAGAGGCACGGTGGAAAGTCAAACAAAGGGCATGCTTGAACCTCGCGGCAACCGCCGGAGGAGCGCATGGATGCAGCCGGCGGCAGTTGCGATTACTGCGTAGCTCACCCCCACCATCACCCAACCCGGACGAGGGAGGGAGAACGCGGCCATGGGGAGAGCGGCCAGGAGATCGACGCTCCACAGAAAGAGAGCGGCTACGGGCTCGACCACGCGTGCCGGGAGCGTCGAGACCGCGGGGGCGAACAGGCACAGGAAGCCCGTGAGGAGGCCCGCGGGCACGATGAAGAAGCCCACCAGCGGCACCAGCAGCGGGTTGGCGATGAAGCCGGCCAGGGAGAGGATGCCGAAGTGGTGCGCCACCACCGGTCCGGTGCCAAGGGTGGCGAACACGGGGACGAGGACGGAGAGGAGAATGGCTGGGCGGTAGCGTTGCAGCCAGCCCTCGCGCGGGGCCTCGGACGGCCGCATGAACGGCATTCCGCGGCAGATTCGTATGCCTCCGGCGATGAAGAGCACTGCCAGGAAAGAGAGTTGGAAGGAGGCCTCCATGACGGCTCCCGGCCACACCAGGGCGGCGATGAGAGCGGCCAGCGCGAGACTTCTGAACAGGCTTGCGTTGCGCCCGCTCAGCACCGCCAGTTGGTACAAGCCGATCATGATGGCGGCGCGCACGGTGGGTATCCGTGCCCCGGCCACGGCGGCGTAGAGGAGCACCGGCGCCAGCGAGCCCAGGGCCGCCAGCTTGTGCACGGGGAAGCGCAGCAGCAGCCAGGTGCTGCGACCCGCCAGCAAACGGCACAGATAATAGACGGCGAGGCTCAGCATGCCGACGTGCAGCCCCGAAATGGACAGCACGTGGGACATGCCCACGGCGACGAAGCGGTCCCGCGCCTCGGCGGTGAGGCCGCCGCGGTCGCCCACCACCAGTGCCTTGAGCAGACCGCCGGTATCCGGCTCGAACACGCGATCCACGAACCGGCCGATGCGCCGGCGCCCGGTCTCGACCCAGCCGCGGACACCGCCGCCGTCACGCCGCACCAGGCGCACATCCCAGTCGTTGTGCAGGTACGCCACGTGGTAGATCTCGCGGCGCGCCAAATAGGCCGTGTAGTCGAACCGCTCGTCCCAATTCATCGGCGCGCGCATGCGCAACGGCGCCCGTATCACATCCCCGTAGCGCCAGTGCCGGTAGGCGTTGCGCACGGTTACCCTCACGTTGCCGGTGGCCGGGCGCGCGCCCTCCGGCGTCCATTCCCGTTCCACGGCGAGATGCCAGCGGCTGCGTCCGCCCTGCCCTTCCGGCTCGCGGTAGAGGCGACCTTCAAGGAGCACGGTCCCCTTCCGCCCGGCGAGATGCTGAACGTGGTCGGCGGGCAGCCGCGGATGGAGCAACTTGTAATGCGCGGAGAAACCCCAGTGAAACGCGAGTGCGCAGACGAAGCCGAGAAGCCCCCATCGAGGTCTCAGGAAGCAGAGGGCCAGCGAGAACGCCGCCAACAGCGCAGTGAACGGCCACACGCCGGCAGCATCGGCCATGATCGCCGTGGCCTGACCGGCGAGCAAAGCCAACAGCGGCAGCACCAGCACGCCCGTGGGGTGTCCGATTGCCATGTTGAAAAAAGTTCACTCCACGCCTTGGAACGATTCCAGGATGCGCTCGGCCACCGGGCGGCTCATGGACGGGACCTCCAGCAGTTCCTCCAGCGAAGCGTCCCGCAGCCGCTTCATGCTGCCGAAGCGGCGCAGCAGGGCCTTGCGGCGCGACGGGCCCACGCCGGGGATGCCGTCGAGGCCCGAGCGCAGGGTCTCGCGCTTGCGGACGCTCCGGTGGAAGGTGATGGCGAAGCGGTGCGCCTCGTCGCGGATGCGCTGGAGCAGGAACAGGGCGTTGGAGTTGCGCCGCAGCACCACGGGGTTGCTGCGGTAGGGCAGGAAGAGGCGCTCCTCGGAGCGCTCTATCTCGGCCAGGCGCGGCGACGCGGTGACGCGCATCTTGGCCATGGCCACCACGTCCACGTCGGTGACCCGCAGATCCGCCAGCGCCGTGAGCGCCACCTGCAACTGCCCCTTGCCGCCGTCCACCACCATGAGGTCCGGCAGGTCGGTCTCCTGGAGACCGCGCTGGAAGCGCCGCTTGATGACTTCGTACATCATGGCGAAGTCGTCGCCGCGGGTCTCGGGGGCGACGGTGCGCACGCGGTAGCGCCGGTAGTTCTGCTTGTCGGGCTCGCCGTCGAAGAACGACACCCGCGAACCCACCGCATGGGTGCCCTGGATCATGGAGATGTCGTAGCACTCGATCCGCTGCGGATACCGCCGCAGCCGGAGCCTGGACTGCAGCTCGAGGAGCATCTTCTCCCGTTCCCGCTCCTGGTCGTGGCGCTCGCTGAAGCCCTGGCGGGCGTTGTTCATGGCCATCTCCAGAAGCTTGCGCTTCTCGCCCCGCTGGGGCTGGTGCACCGTTACCCGCCGTCCCTTGCGCTCCTCCAGGTACTCCTCGTGCACGTTCCGGTCCTCCAGATCCACCGGCACCAGGATCTCCTCGGGAACGAAGCGGTTGCCCTGGTAGAACTGGGTCAACAGGGCGGCGACGATCTCTTCGTCGTCGAAGTGGTGGTCCTCCAGGGAATAGGCCTGGTTGCCGGTGAGCTTGCCCTGGCGCACGAAGATGACCTGGGCCTCGATGAAACCGCCCTCCCGGTAGAGTCCGAAGATGTCCTGGTCGGCGCCCCAGTGGGACACCATGCGCTGCTTCTCCAGGGTCTTCTCCACCGCCCGGATGCGATCCCGCAGCTTGGCCGCCTGCTCGAACTCCAGCGCGTCGGCGCGCTCCCGCATGCGCGTGCGCAACTGCCGCAGCAGATCGGCGCTCTTGCCCTCGATGAACAGCACCGCCTGTCGCAGGTTGCCGGCGTACTCCTCCGGAGCCACGGGATAGACGCAGGGCGCCGGGCAGCGCTTGATCTGGTACTGCAGGCACGGGCGGTCGCGGTTGCGGAAGTTGTAGTCGGTACAGCTCCGCAGCAGGAAGTGCTTCTCGATCACCTCCAGGGTCTCGCGCACGGCGACGGCGGAAGCGTAGGGGCCGAAGTAGCGGCTGCCGTCCTTGACGATGCTGCGGGTGGCGAGGATGCGCGGCCAGTCGCCGGCGGTGACCTTGATGCTCAGGTAGCTCTTGTCGTCCTTGAGGCGGATGTTGTAGCGCGGCTTGTACTGCTTGATGAGGTTGTTCTCGAGGATCAGCGCTTCCTTCTCGTTGCTCGTGACCAGGGTCTCGATGTCCGCCACTTGCCGCATCAGGAACGCCACGTGCGGGCGGCCGTCGCCGCCCCGCAGGTACGCGCGCACCCGCGCGCGCAGCTCCTTGGCCTTGCCCACGTAGACGACCTTGCCGCCGCCGTCCCGCATCAGGTAGACGCCGGGCCCGGTGGGCAGTGTGTCGAGATGGTCTTTCAGTTCCTCGACGTTCATGGAGGACCCCGTTCAATCGCCCCGCACAAGATGGCGCCCTTCGACTTCGCTCGCCCTTCGACAAGCTCAGGACTCGCTACGCTCAGCGCGAACGGTGGTGTGATTCACCCGTTCGCCCTGAGCGTAGCGCAGCGAAGTCGAAGGGCTGCAAACCTCACGCCCGCCCGGCCGCGCGCGAACGGTACGGGCCGGACAGCTCCTTCTCCTGCAGCCCGCGGATGCGGTCCCGCAACTCCGCGGCCTTCTCGAACTCCAGCCGGTCCGAAGCCTGTTTCATTTCCTTCCTGAGCTTCTCCACCATGCGCGGGATGTCGCTCGGCGCCGGGCCGTCGTCGGCCACCAGCGGCACGTCCACGTAGTCCGCTTCGTAGGCCTGGATCAGCGGCTCGTCGATCTGCTTGACCACGCTCCGGGGCACGATGCCGTGCGCGTCGTTGAACGCCTTCTGGACCCCGCGCCGGCGCTCGGTCTCGCCGATGGCCAGCTTCATGGAATCGGTCATGACGTCGGCGTACAGGACCACGGTGCCGTCCACGTTGCGCGCGGCGCGGCCGATGGTCTGGATCAGCGAACGCTCCGAGCGCAAGAACCCCTCCTTGTCCGCGTCGAGGATGGCCACCAGCGACACTTCCGGCAGGTCCAGCCCTTCCCGCAGGAGGTTGATGCCCACCAGCACGTCGAACACCCCCTTGCGCAGGTCCCGGATGATTTCCACCCGCTCGATGGCGTCGATGTCCGAGTGCAGGTAGCGGACCTTCACGTTGAGGTCCTGGTAGTAGTCGGTAAGGTCCTCGGCCATGCGCTTGGTCAGGGTGGTCACCAGCACCCGTGCGTTCACCGCCGTGCGCTTGCGGATCTCCTCCAGCAGGTCGTCCACCTGGGTGGCCGCGGGCCTCACCACGATCTCGGGATCCGTGAGGCCGGTGGGACGGATCAACTGCTCCACCCGGACGTGCCCGCTCTTCATGATCTCATAATCGGCGGGAGTCGCCGAAACATAAATGGTCTGGTGCAGAATTTCCTCGAACTCCTCGAAGTTCAACGGCCGGTTGTCCAGCGCCGAGGGCAGCCGGAAGCCGAACTCCACTAGCGTCTCCTTGCGGGAGCGGTCGCCGCGGTACATGCCGCCGATCTGCGGCACGGTGACGTGGCTCTCGTCCACGAACAGGACGAAGTCGTCGGGGAAGTAGTTCAGCAGCGTGGGCGGCGGCTCACCGGGGCGCCGGCCGGTGAGGTGGCGGGAGTAGTTCTCGAGGCCCGGACAGTACCCCATCTCCTCCAGCAGTTCCAGGTCGTAGAGGGTCCGCTGCCGCAGGCGCTGCGCCTCCAGCAGCTTGTTCTCCCGCTTGAGCTCGGCCAGCCGCTCCCGGAGCTCTTCGCGGATCGCGGTCACCGCCGCCTTCATGCGTTCGGCGGTGGTGACGTAGTGGCTGGCCGGATACACCGTAGCCTTGTCCACGCGCCGGCGCACCTTGCCGCGCACCGGGTCCACCTCCAGCAGCGACTCCACCACGTCGTCGAAGAACTCCACGCGCAGCGCCGACCTGTCCTCGTAGGCCGGGAAGATCTCCACCGTGTCCCCCCGCACCCGGAACGTGCCGCGATGGAAGTCGTAGTCCACCCGCTCGTACTGGATGTCCACCAGCTTGCGCAGCATGCGGTCGCGGTCGATGCGCATGCCCTCTTCCAGGTAGACCATCAGGTCGAAGTAGGCTTCCGGCGAGCCCAGGCCGTAGATGCAGGAGACGCTGGCGACGATGACCACGTCACGGCGCTCCAGGAGGGCCATGGTGGCGGCGTGGCGCAGCTTGTCGATCTCGTCGTTGATGGAGGCGTCCTTGGCGATGTAGGTGTCGGTGGCGGGAACGTAGGCCTCGGGCTGGTAGTAGTCGTAGTAGCTGATGAAGTAGCGCACCGCGTTGTCCGGCAGCAGCAGCCGGAACTCGTTGTAGAGCTGCGCCGCCAGGGTCTTGTTGGGCGCGATCACCAGCGTCGGCCGGTTGATGCGGCTGATGACGTTGGCCATGGTGAAGGTCTTGCCCGAACCCGTCACGCCCAACAGCACCTGGTGCCGGCGCCCGCTCTCCAGGCCTTCCACCAGCTCTTCGATGGCTCGGGGCTGGTCCCCTTGGGGCTGGAAATCCGCCACCAGGCGAAACCAGCCGGGTTTCCGCTCTTTCAGCATGTCAAAGGAATAACACCGCTGGCGTGGGGTACGCAAAACCGCGGCGCCCCTGCCGACTCGACGTTCCCTGGACACGTCAGCGAGGAAGCTGTTAAGGTCTGCTGTCGCGGACAGCCGCCGCCTCGAGTACCCGGCGGTTGCCCCTCCCTTTCCCATGGAAAAGTTCGATCTCACCATCATCGGCGGCGGCATCGTAGGACTGGCCACGGCCATGCGCATGGCACGCGAGCATCCCGGGCTGCGTTGCGCCCTGCTGGAGAAGGAGCCGGAGCTGGGCATGCATCAGACCGGCCACAACAGCGGCGTGCTCCACTCGGGCATCTACTACCGGCCGGGCTCGGTGAAGGCGCGGACGTGCGTTGCCGGGAAGAAGGCGCTGCTGGAGTTCTGCGACGAGCACCGCATCCACTACGACCTCTGCGGCAAGGTCATCGTCGCTACCCACCCGGAGGAGCTTCCGCGCCTGGACGAGCTGAACCGGCGCGCCGAGGCCAACGGCGTCGAGGGCGTGCGCATGATCGGCCCCGAGGAACTGCGGGAGATCGAGCCCCACTGCACCGGCCTCAAGGCGCTGCACGCCCCGTTCACCGGCATCATCGACTTCGGCGACGTGGCGCGAGCCTACGCGCGCCTGTTCCAGGCCGCCGGGGGCGCCATCCGCACCTCGTGCGAGGTGACCGGCATGACCCGGTCGGGCAACGGGTTCGTCATCGAAACCTCGCGTGACGCGCTGGAGACGCGCACGCTCATCAACTGCGCCGGGCTCTTCGTCGACCGGGTGGCGGCCATGACCCCGGGGTTCGCGGAAAGCGTCGGCGGCGGCATCGAGGAGCCGGTGCGCATCGTCCCGTTCCGGGGCGAGTACCACCGCCTCAAGCCGGAGAAGCAAGGTTTCGTGAAAGGGCTCGTGTACCCGGTGCCCGACCCCCAGTTTCCCTTCCTCGGGGTTCACTTCACGCCCACGGTGCACGGCCGCGTGGAGGTGGGTCCCAACGCGGTGCTGGCGTTCGCGCGCCAGGGCTACCGGCAGAGCGACGTCAACCTGCGGGACCTGTACCAAGTCTTCACCTACGGCGGTTTCTGGGCCATGGCGCGGAAGCACTGGAAGACCTCGCTGCCGGAGCTGCGACGCTCCTTCGACAAGCGCGCCTTCACACGCGAACTGCAGCGCCTGATCCCCGCCATCCAGTCGGACGACCTGGTTTACAGCGGCGCGGGCGTGCGCGCCCAGGCGGTGTCGGCCAGCGGCAAGCTGGTGGACGACTTCGTCATCGCCGAGTCCGAGGGCGCCGTGCACGTGCTCAACGCGCCCTCCCCCGGCGCCACCTCGTCCCTGGGCATCGCCGACACCATCTGCCAAACCGCGTCGCGGCATCTGGCATCGTGAGACCCCGGTGAAGACGGCGTCCTTCGACTTCGCGCCGCTGACGCGGCGCTACGCTCAGGACGAACGGAAGAACATGTTCATTGAGGCACTATCCCACTCCAAGGAGATATCCATGCTCATCCAGTACAAGGGGCAGCGCCCCAGGGTTTCGCCGGAGGCGTTCATCGCTCCCACCGCAGTGCTCATCGGCGACGTCACGGTGGAGGCCGGCGCCAGCATCTGGTTCGGCGCCGTGCTCCGTTCCGACGAGAACCAGAACCCCATCGTCATCGGCGCCAGGAGCAACGTCCAGGACAACTGTGTGATGCATTCGGGCGAGGGCGCGGTGATCATCGAAGAAGACGTGACCATAGGGCACGCCGCCATCATGGAGGGGGCCACCATCCGGCGAGCGGCCATCATCGGCATGAACGCGACGCTGCTGGAGGATACCGAGATCGGCGAGGAGTCCCTCATCGCCGCGGGCAGCGTGGTGGTGCCGCACACCCGCATCCCGCCGCGCTGCCTGGCGGCCGGCAGCCCGGCCAAGGTCAAGAAGGAGATTAGCGGCGAAGCCCTCAACTGGATCAAGATGGGCTCTTCCACCTACACCGAGCTGTGCCGGAGCTACCTGGGCGGCGACTACAAGGTGGTGGGATGAGGGCGGCGCCCTACCTCTGGCACGTCGGGCAGTAGAACACCCCGCGGTTGCCCAGTCCGATGCGCTTGATGGGCGTCGCGCACGTCGCGCAGGGCGCGCCCTTGCGATCGTAGACCTGCAGGCGCCATTGGAAGCCGCCGCGATGGTCGTTGCCGTCGCGGTAGTCCGACACCGAGCTGCCGCGCCAGCGGATGGCTTCGCGCAGGAGCGCGGGAATGGCGCGCG
This sequence comes from Deltaproteobacteria bacterium, assembly GCA_028818775.1. Lineage (NCBI taxonomy): Bacteria > Pseudomonadati > Myxococcota > Myxococcia > Deltaproteobacteria bacterium. The sequence continues at coordinate 10,030 of JAPPNE010000048.1, forward strand.
CCAGTTCCTCCGCGAGCGCGCGCGAGACGCGGTGCCCCCTGCGGGTAGGCCGCACCCGCGTGCGGTGCAGCACCTCGTTGATGTAGATGTTGCCGAGGCCGCAGACGATGCGCTGGTCGAGCAACAGGTCGCGGATGCTCCGGCGCGAGCGGTGCAGCAGCGGGTACAGGTAACCGGCGGTGAAACGCGGGTCCAGGGGATCGATTCCGAGACTGGCCAGGGGCGGCCACGCCGCCACCTCCCGGTCCGGCAGGACCACGCACATGCCGAAGCGGCGCGGGTCGTGGTAGCGCAACTCGCCCCCGTCACTCAATCCGAAGACGATGTGATCGTGCTTCTCCAGGGACGCGCCGCGCGGCCGGAACACAAGCTTGCCCGACATCCCGAGATGGGACACCCAGGTAGAGCCGCCGTCCAGCGTCGCGAGGATGTACTTTCCCCGCCGGTTCACGGATTCCACCGTCCGGCCTTCCAACCGGGAACCGAAGTCCGCGGCCACCGGCCGCCGCAGCCGGGCCTCGATGACCCGGACCTCCAGGATGCGGACGCCGCGGAGCCGCTCGTTCAGGGTGCGGCAGACGGTCTCGACCTCGGGCAGTTCAGGCATCTCCGCCGCTCCTCCGCGCACGCTCTCCGGCAACGCCGGCGGCCCGGATGCTCCCCTGGACTCCGATCCCGGCACGCCGCCGAACGCCGAACGCGACCGGTCTCAACGAACCGCCTCCCGTGCGTCCCTGAAGGCCCGGGCCAACCGGCCGAACTCGTCCAGGTTCAGGGTCTCGGCGCGACGGCGGGGATCCACGGCGGCCGTTTCGAAGACCGCTTCGGCCGTGCTTCCGAAAAGGCCGGCCAAGGCGTTGCCGAGCATCTTCCGCCTTTGGCCGAAACCGGCCCGCACCACCGCGCGCAACCCCGGGATCTCAGCCGGGGGAAGCGCCGGCGGGTCCAGCAGTTCGATGCGCAGCAGCGTCGAATCGACCTTGGGCTTGGGGGTGAACGCCTCCGGCGCCACCGGCACCCTTTCGGTCACGCGACCATACAGCCGCGACCACACGGACAGCGCACCGTACGAGGGCGTCCCCGGCGCGGCCGTCAACCGGCGCGCCACTTCCTTCTGCAACATGACCACGAGAAGCGAGAAACGCCGCCCTTCCTCGAACAATCGCAGCAGCACCGGCGCTGCCACGCTGTAGGGCAGGTTCGCCACCACCTTGATCTTGCCGTCTGGCAGAAAGCCGTCGAAGTCGATCTTCAGCACGTCGTCGTGCACCAGTTGAAAGCCCGCGTGCGACCCCAGAGGACCGTCGCCCAGCCACTGCACCAGCCGGGAATCCACCTCGACCGCCCACACCCGGCGCTCGGCACCGATCAGCCGGCGCGTGACGAAACCCAGGCCGGGCCCCACTTCCAGGATACGGTCCTGCTCGCCCGGCTGCACGAGCCGGAGGATGGCATCGATGACGTGCTCATGGACGAGAAAGTTCTGGCCCCGCGCCTTGCTGGGCGCAAACCCCAGCTCGCGCCAGGCTGCCCTGGCTTCCTGATACAGCGTCGCGATGGAGCTGTCCTCAGAGGGTCAGGGCGGGGTCCGCGTTGAGCCGGGGGCCGTCGCGATCGCCCTCCCCCAGCCGATGGCTCCCCACCAGGGCCACCATGGCGCCATTGTCGGTGCAAAAGCGCAGCGACGGATAGTGCAGCTCGGCGCCGGCCTCCTCGGCCTTCTCGGTCATCTTGCCGCGCAGGCGGCTGTTGGCGGACACGCCGCCGCCGAGCACGATGCGGCGGATGCCGGTGTCCTCCACCGCTCTCAGGGTGGGCGCGATCAGCATGTCGACCACGGCTTCCTGAAAGCTCGCCGCGATGTCCGCCATATCGTCGCGCCAGTCGTCCTTCCGCTTGCGCGTCAGATAATGCCACACGGAGGTCTTGAGGCCGCTAAAGCTGAAGTCGTAGGGGGTGCGCAGGCGCGCCCGCGGAAAGGCCACGGCGCGCGGGTCGCCCTGCTTGGCGAGGTCGTCGATGACGCGGCCGCCGGGGAACCCCAGGCCCATCATCTTGGCCACCTTGTCGTACGCTTCTCCGGCGGCGTCGTCCAGGGTGCCGCCCAGATGCTCGTAGTCGCCGAACGAGCGCACGAGGTAGAGCAGCGTGTGCCCCCCGGAGGCCACCAGCGCCAGATACGGGAAGCTCACCTCCCTCTCCAGGAAGATGGACATCACGTGCGCTTCCAGATGGTTGACTCCGACGTAGGGTATGCCCGAGCGGAAGGACCACGCCTTCACGAACGACAGGCCCACCAGCAGCGAACCGGTCAGCCCGGGGCCGCAGGTGACGGCGAGGCCGTCGAGGTCCGCGGCCTCAACGCCGGCCTCGGTCAGCGCCTTGTCCACCATGGGCTGGATGGCGTGGATGTGCTGCCGCGACGCCATCTCCGGGACGATGCCGCCATAGGGTGCATGCACCGCGTCCTGGGACGAAACCAGATTGGCCCGCACCACCCTGCCGTCTTCAAGCACGGCCGCGGCCGTGTCGTCACACGATGTCTCAACCCCCAGCACGATCACGATGAACCTCCATCAATTCCCGGAAGTGTCCGGTCTGCTTGTCGCGCCCTGTCCCGGACCGCCGGCTTCCGGCGCGGCGCCATGCGACAGGCTACCACGACACGGCCTTGGAGCGCTGCCGCGCCCACAGAAGCCCGCGATGCGCCGACGGGTTGGCGGGGTCGAGGGACAGCGCCTTGCGGTAGGCGGAGAGAGCGCGCTTGAAACGTCCCAAGGCCCGCAGGTTGTCGCCGCGCAGGACCAGGGTCTGCGCGAGCCAGGGACGGTTGGACGCCAGAACCGCCTCGGCCACCTCCAGGAAGTCCAGCGAGGCCTTGAAATTGCGCAACCGGTAGTGGCTCACCGCGAGGTAGTAGTGCGCGTACGGGTTGGAGCCGTCCAGGGACAGGCTCCTCTCCAACTCCATCAAGGCCAGCGCGTATTGACCGGACCGGAGCAGCTCACGGGCGCGTTCCGTGCGGCTCACGGAAGCCACGCGCCGGGGCGACGAGCCCCGGTACATCGGCAACTCGGGCCGCGGGACGCGTGCGGCGGGCGGTGCCGGGGGCAATGGGGACGGCACCGTGGAAAGGCCGGTTCCCGACCCGGGCTCCGCGGGCGCCGGCGCCGTGGAAGGGCCGGTCCCGGGCCGCGGCGCCGGCGGGCGTTCCACCCGGCTCGGCGGAACGCTTGCCGCCGGGACACCGCACCCCGCCAGCAGGGCGGCGAGCGACAGCCAGGCGGCCGCGTGCGGCCAGTGCGTGGTCATGGGCAAGGTCCGCTCCGTTCAACCTGTCCTCACCGGGCCACCGCCCGCGCGAGCGCGTTCCGGGGCGGGCCGGGAACCGCTTTGGTGCGCGGATGCACGCTCCGGGCCGACGTTCCGGGAGGGGTGATGAAGTCCGTGACCGGCAACCGGCTGGTGGCGTGCTTCATGAAGTCCGTCCAGATGGGCAGGGCCGCGCGCGAGCCGGACAGGCCCAACTCGGACTGGCGGTCGAAGCCGACCCAGACCAGCGCCAGCAGGTCGGGTGTGTATCCGGCGAACCACGCGTCGCGCGAGTCGTTGGTAGTGCCGGTCTTGCCCGCCGCCGGACGGGTGAAGCCCAGCTCGCGCACGCGCTGGGCGGTGCCCCGCTCCACTACCCCCCGGAGCATGTTGTGCATGTCGAAGGCCACCCGCGGGGAAAGGACGCGCTTCACCCGGATGTTGCGCTTCTCCAGCACTTCCGCATCACGGTCCAGCACGTTCTTGATGGAAAGGAGATGGGTGCGCACGCCGTTGTTCGCCAGCGCGGAGTAGGCGCCGGCCATCTCCAGGGGCGTCACTTCCACGGCGCCCAGCGACAACGACGGCAGCAACGGCAGACGGCTCTGGATGCCCATCCGATAGGCCATCTCGCGCACCTTCTTGATGCCCACGTCCTGGGCGATGCGCGCGGTGGCGGCGTTGAGGGACTTCTCCATGGCCTCGCGCAGGGTGACCCAACCCTCATACGAGCGGTTGTAGTTCTGCGGTGCCCATTCCTTTTCGCCGTAGCTCCACGTGAACGGCGTGTCCTCGACGTACGTGGTGCTGTCATAGGAACCCGACCCCTGCGCGGACCCGTGGGTCAGTGCCGCCAGATAGACGAAAGGCTTGAACACCGAGCCCGGTTGCCGCTTGGCCTGGGCCACCCGGTTGAACTGGGACTTGCCGTAGTCGCGCCCGCCCACCATGGCCTTGATCTCGCCGGTCTGCGGCTTGATCACCACCAGGGCGCCTTCGAGATCGTCCTGCTTGGCCGTCTTCCGGAGATGGCGGTAGTCCTTCTCCAGCCTGGCGAGCCCCTCGGACAGAGCCTTCTCCGCCGCCTGCTGAATCTCCAGGTCGAGGCTCGTGAAGATGCGCAGGCCCTCGGCGGTCAACGTGTCCTCGCTGTAGTGTTCGGCCAGCTCCTTCTTGACGTAGTCGGTGAAGTAAGGCGCGCTGTTGGTGAGCCGGACGGGCTCGCGCTTTTCGAAGACTTCCTGCCGTGCGTGCTCGTAGGCCCGGCGCGTGATGATGCCGTCGCTCACCAGCTTGGCCAGGACCACGTTGCGCCGCCGCGTGGCCTCCCCGGCGCTCCGGTAGGGAGAGTAGCGGTTGGGCGCGCGGATCAGCCCGGCCAGCAGGGCGGTCTCGCCGACGGTGAGCTGCTCCGGCTCCTTGACGAAGTAGAACCGCGCCGCCTCCCATATTCCGAAGATGCCCTGGGCGCCGTTCTGGCCGAGATAGATCTCGTTGAGGTAGTTCTCCAGAATCTGGTCCTTGGTGTACAGCCACTCGGTGATGAGCGCCATCAGCGCTTCCTTCACCTTGCGCTCCAGGGTGCGCTCGCTGCCCAGGAAGAAGTTCTTCATCAACTGCTGCGTCAGCGTACTGCCCCCCTGCACCACGCCGCCGCGGCGCACGTTGGCCAGGAAGGCGCGCATCACCGCCACCGGGTCCACGCCCCGGTGGTAGTAGAAACGCTCGTCCTCCACCGCCAGCACCGTCTTGCGCACCCGCGCCGGCACCTCGTCCAGGCGCACCACCCGCCGCTGTTCCCGCACCCGGTCGTAGAAGCCGGTCACCACCTCGGGCTCCAGCTCGAGAGAGGGCAACACCTCGTTGTCGTCCAGCCGCTGAATGCGATGGATGGTGCCGGACTTGAGGGAAATGCGCACGGGGAAGCCGCGGAAATCGCGCAGCGGGTAGCGGAAGTCGTGCAGATACACCTCGATGACGGCATTCTTGCCGAGGATCCGGTACTCGCCCTTGGTCCGGGGCCGGGCCTTGGAGATTCGGTAGCCCAGCCGGCGCAGCTTGTCGCGCACCTCGTCCATGGAGAGGTACATGCCCGGATAGATGATCTTGCTGTCGGCGTAGATCTTGGAGGGGAACTCCCACTTGCGCCCCTCGAACTTGGCCTTGACCACGCCGCTCAAATGCGAGACGTACCAGGCGCCCAGCCCGGCCCCCGCCAGACCCAGCACGACGAACAGCGCCGCCACGATCTTGAGAAAGCGTATGAGGAATCGCTTGAAGCCGCGTTTCATGAATGGCGTTCTTCAGCGAGGAAGCCGCAACGCCAGGAACAGCGTTGTATCCTCGCGCCGCACCAGAAACAGAATCCCGGTCCCCTTGTCCAGACCGCCGACCACCCGCCTGAAGTCCTGCACGCTGTCGATGCGCTTGCGATCGATCTCCAGGATGACGTCGCCCGCTTGAATGCCCGCCGTATCCGCCGGACCGCCCGACTCCACCGCGGTCACCACGACCCCCCGGCGGTTCGGTGAGCCGCGCCTTGACGGCGCCTGCGCGTCTCTCACGGTGAGGCCCAGATCGTTGTCGTCCTCCAACGCCGCGGCGACTTCGTCGTCGCCCAGCTTCGCCACCGTCACGCGCAACGACGCCGGACGGCCGTCGCGCTGGATCACGACGTCCACGGTCTTCCCCACCGGCGTGCGGGCGACGATCAGCGGAAGCTCGCCGGAAGCGGTCACCGGGGAGCCGTCGAAGGTCACGATGACGTCACCCACCTGCATTCCGCCGGCCTCGGCCGGGCTCCCCTGCGACACGTTGGTGACCAGGGCTCCCCGGGCCTCGTCCATGCCCAGCGCCTCGGCCATCTCGGCGTTGACGTCCTGGATGACGACCCCCAGCCAGCCGCGGGTCACCTTGCCTTCATCCCGGAGCTGGAACAGCAGTTGCTTCACGAGGTTGATGGGTATCGCAAAGCCGATTCCGATGTTGCCCCCGCCACGACTGAAGATCGCGGTGTTGACCCCCACCACCTCGCCGCGCAGGTTGACGAGCGGACCGCCCGAATTGCCCGGGTTGATGGAGGCGTCGGTCTGGATGAAATTGTCGTACGGGCCCGCGCCGATGCGCCGCCCCTTGGCGCTTACGATACCCGAAGTCACCGTATGCTCGAGGCCGAACGGATTACCGATGGCCAGCACCCACTCGCCCACCTCCAGGGACGCCGAATCCCCCAGTCGGGCCACGGGCAGGTTGCGTTCGGTGTCGATCTTGACCAGCGCGATATCGGTCTTGGGATCGCGCCCGGCAACGCGCGCCCGATGCTCCGACCCGTCCGCCAGCTTCACGGTGATGTCCTGGCCCTCCTCGACCACGTGGTCGTTGGTGAGGATGTAGCCCGTGGCATCGACGATGAAACCGGAGCCCACGCTCCGGGACGGGCCCGGCGTCGGGTTCTGCGGGAAGCGCTCGCCGAAGAAGCGCCGCCAGAAGTCGGCGAAGGGATCGCCTTCCCGAAAGGGACCGGAACTCGACGTGGCCGACGCCGACGCGGAGATGTGCACCACCATCGGCCGCACCTCTTTCGACAGCGTGACGAAATCCGGCAGGTTGAGCCTGGCGGACGCATGCCCGGCTCCGGTCAGCAGCAGGGCGGCCGCCAGACAGGCCAGAGGCCGCGCGCGCCGGCGTGTTCGCGTAACAGGCGTCATGCGTTCCGCACCGCCTCCACGTAGCGCATCCTGAGGTTGTAGAGAATCTCCTGCACGAGCCGCTCCTCGGTCTCGTCGAGATTCCCCTTGCTCTTCTCGCTTAGCATCCCGATGATGTCGATGGTCTGCTTGGCCACGGCCACGTCCTTCTCCACCTGGCCCGTCGCCGGGTTGCCTATCTCGCCGAGCTGCATCAATGCCTGGGTGCTCAGGCTCATGATGAACGTGGAAAAGTCGATGGGCGGGAGCTCCTGCGCGGCGGACGCTTGCCCTGGAGGCTCGCCCGGCGTTTCCGCCGGCGCTTCCGGCCGGCCGGCGTCCGCGGCCTCGGCGCGGCCTTCCTGCTGTTCACGCGCCTCGCCTTCGTCGGTAAACCGGCGCTTGTCGTGAACCTTGAACCCTCTCGGCGTTTCGGATTCCTCCGCCATGGACGCTCCTCCGCTGTGCTTTGCCGGACCTGCCGCATCCGGCCGTCCATACAATTATTGATGCGCCCAACCGGGGTGTCAAGGTGGCGCGGCATCCGCCGCCAAGCGGCTCAGGTCGTGGTTGGCGGGCGCACGCACGGGCCGCTCCAAAGGGCGCGGCGCCCCATGTCCGCCAAACCGCGTTGACTTGGCCGCCGTGCCCCCCTATCATACCCCTTGTTCCCGTTGCACCGACTCCCCACCCCCGGCAAACCCATGGCGACCCCTCCCCGATGCGCAAGATCCATCCTCGACCTCATCGGCGCCACCCCCGTGGTGCGTCTCACGAGGCTCCCCGGGGAGGACGGCGCGGAAGTCTGGGGCAAGCTGGAGTCCCTCAACCCCGGCGGTTCGGTGAAAGACCGCATCTGCCGCGCCATGATCGAGGACGCCGAGCGCAAGGGCTTGCTGGAGCCCGGCGGCACCATCGTCGAGCCCACCAGCGGCAACACCGGCATCGGTCTGGCGCTGGCGGCGGCGGTCAAGGGATACCGCCTGGTCCTCACCATGCCCGACACCATGAGCGAGGAGCGCCGCAGCCTGCTGGCCGCCTACGGCGCGCGCCTGATCCTCACGCCCGACACCAGGGGGATGGGCGGAGCCATTCGCCGGGCCGAAGAACTGGCCAACGAGCATCCCGACTTCTTCATGCCGCAACAGTTCACCAATCCCGCCAACCCGGAGGCCCACAGAAGGACGACCGCGCCGGAGCTTCTGAGCCAGCTCGGACACATGGACGCGTTCGTCTGCGGGGTGGGCACCGGCGGCACCATCACCGGCGTGGGCGAAGTCCTGCGGCAAGAGTTTCCTTCCATTCGCATCTACGCCGTCGAGCCGGCCGCCTCCCCGGTGCTGTCCGGCGGAGAGCCCGGATTCCACAAGATCCAGGGCATCGGCGCGGGCTTCATACCGCCCATCCTCAACACCGCCATCTACGACGAGATCATCACCGTCAGCGACGAGGACGCGGCCGCCACCATGCACCGGCTCGCGGTGGACGAGGGTCTCTTCGTGGGTGTCTCGTCCGGCGCCAACTGCTTCGCCGCCATGAAGGTCGCCCGGACCATGGGCAAGGGCAGCCGGGTCGTCACCATGCTGTGCGACAGCGGTGAGCGTTATCTGAGCACGCAGGACTGAGACCTACACAGGCGTCCGCGTTTCTGTTATAAAACAACAGCCCTGCCAACTTCCGATCCGAGCACGTCCCCGTCGTCTAGCCTGGCCCAGGACACCGGCCTTTCACGCCGGCAACACGGGTTCAAATCCCGTCGGGGACGCCACTCCCGTCACTCTTCCGCCGTCCTCATACAACGCCGTTGGACACCAGCGCCTCGGCGTAGAGGAGATCCTCGGGATAGGTGACCTTGAGGTTCGTGGTGCTGCCCTCGACGACGCCGACCGGAACGCCCAGGCGTTCCACCAGCATGGCGTCGTCGGTCGCTTCCACCCCGTCGCGCTCCGCCTTTGCATAGGCGTCGAGGAGCAGGCGCAAGGGGAACGCCTGCGGAGTCTGGACCTCCCACAGGCTCTGCCGCTGAAGTGTCTCCCGGACCTGTCCGCGCAGCACCCTCTTGATGGTATTGCGCGCCGGCACCGCGACCGTGACCGAACGGCCCGCGCACGCCTCCCGCGCGCAACGGTCGATGAGCTCGGGCGCGGCGAAGGGGCGCGCGCCGTCGTGAACCACCACGGCGTCGCAGTCGGGGTCCAGTGCCGCGAGCCCGGCGCGCACCGAGTCCTGCCTGCGCGCCCCTCCGCGGTGCAGCGTGATCTCCAGGGAGGCCTCCGGCGCCGGCGCCAGCATCGCCTCGTAGTCGCCGACCGCTTCCGGCGGCACCACGAGAACGGCCTTCTTCACCTCGCGGGCGCGGCGGAAACGCTCAAGGGTATGGAGAATGAGCGGCCGCCCCGCCACCGACAGCAGAACCTTCGGCTCGCGGCCTCCCACGCGGGTCCCGCGGCCCGCGGCCAGGATGATGGCGTTGACCTCCATGGCTCTCCCGACAGGGCCCTGCCGCACGTTGACCGACAGGCCCGAGAACAACGCGGCACGCGCCGAAGACCGAACCACAAAAAAGAGCTGGAGGAATCCCCCAGCTCTTTTTCACCCCAACTGGAAACGGAAGTTATTGAGTAAAGATGTGGCTCAGCTCCTCCATGATCTTCTCCTCGGTGTGCGACCGCGCGATGGACAGTTCCTTGACCAGAAGGTTTCTGGCGGTGTCCAGCACTTTCCTTTCGCCGAAGGAAAGCTCCTTGTCGCCCTTCAACAGGAACAGGTCCCGGAGCACGGCGGCAATCTCTATGACCGAGCCGGTCTTGATCTTCTCGGTATACTCGCGATAGCGGCGGTTCCATGTCTGCTGGTCGACGGGCGCCTTCTTCTTTTCACGCAAGATGCGGTAAACGCGTGATACGGTTGTCTTGTCGATGATCTTTCTCAGGCCCACGGCAACGGCGTTGTCCACCGGAACCATGATCTTCATATCCGTATCGAGAATGCGCAGCATGTAGAACTTCTTCTCTGTGCCGGATATCACCTGACTGCGAACCGCTTCGATCTCACCGACTCCATGTGCAGGATAGACAACCTTCTCTCCGACCTTGAACATTCATTCCTCCTTGAGTGTCAGAACCCGTATGCGGAACAGGGGCAAGAAGTCCGGCTAATCCGGAGGAAGGTGCTTCCAGAGGGGTGGGCCAGGATTTGAAATGTACGGCTCAACGACGTTCTCTTTCATAATCAATGGCTCCCTCTTTATACATCGGAGGGCAGGAGAACGTCAAGGGATGCACGAACAAATTAATCCCGTGTAAAGTCATGGAGTTATAGTGGATGATTTAATATGAAAGTTTAGATTATTGGGTGAACGGCGATCCTAAGCGTGGAGCCTTCGCTCCATCAGCCAGGCATCCTCGCCGTTGTCCGAGTAATACCCGCGCCGCAGGCCGCAGAACTCGAATCCGAGCGAACGGTAAAGCGCTTGAGCCGCGTCGTTCGACTTCCGGACTTCCAGTGTCATGCGCCGGAACCCGCGCTCCGCGGCGCTGCCGATAAGGCCTTCGAGCATGGCCCGCCCGACACCGCGGCGGCGGTGTCCCGGATGCACGGCGACGTTGTGGATGTCCAGCTCATCGACAAGCTCCCAGTAGATGACGTAACCGATGGGCTCGCCGTCGGAGTAGCACAGGACGGACCGCGAATTCGCCGCCTGCAACTCCTGGAGGAAGAACTGCCGGCTCCACGGACTGGCGAACGATGCGCGCTCGATGACCATGACGGCGTCGATATCCGCCACGGTCACCGACCGGAATTCGAGCTTTCCGCTGGCGCTCGCGGGCATATCCCCAAGGAGGGTTCTAGCTGACCCAGCCCAGTCTCGCCGCGCTTTCCTTGAGGAGGAGGACGTCCAGGACCTTGCTCCCAAGCTGGTGAGCGAAGCCGTAGACACGGTCCTGAAGCGGAATGACGGTGGTGAACTCCGGGGGGAAGGCGCCGATACTAGACGAGATATTGCGCACCCGGTCGTCCAGCAGGCGGCCTCTGACGATCAGTTGGCCTTCCTTGAGCAGCAGGTCGTAGTCGTAGTCGGGCATGCGCCGGGGCAACTTGGACGGAATGGCGATGCCGAGGCGCGGTACCTGCGTGGGAAACTCCAGCCGCAGGTGATAGGCCTTGCCCAGATCCTGCACGGTGTAGGCGTGGCCGTAACGGCGCTCACGTTCCAGCTTCTCCACGAACCGTGCATCGTAGAAGCCCTCGACGGGGACCGGTATCCGGCGCAGGAGCTTGCCCTTGCGTGACAGGACCGGCCGCAACGCCAATGCCAGCGGTACGCCGTAAAGCGCCCCGCCTACCGTCACCTCCTCCACCGGCACCGCGCTGAAGACACTGTGACGCAGGCGATAGAGCACTTCCCCCAGCGCCACCAGGAAACCCACCAGGATGTACATGTTGACGCCCTTGCCAAACGCCAGCCCGAGCCCCTCCACCGAGACGCCGATGACGATGAACACCACCGGGTAGAGGAGCAGGTTCAGCATCATGTTGAGAGCCGTGGCGGCGGAGCCGATGAAGTAGGGCCACCCGGCCAGCTCCGCCACATCGTCGCGCGACTCCGGCGGCAAGGCGCCGAGAAGCGGCTGCAACAGCATCACCGCGATGCGCAGCACGCTCGACTCGCTGGTCTGGATGCGCTGCACCAGCTCGTCGAAGCCCATGGGCAACTGGCCCGGGAAAACCTTTGGAGCACGCGGCGGCTCCGGTTCCTCTTCGGGCTCTTCGACGGGAGCCGGCGCCGCGACCACGGGTACGGGCGCGGGAGCCGGAGCCGCGGCGGGCGCGGCGGCCGGCACGGGGGCGGCGGCCGGGGCCGTGGTGCCGTTGGCCGCGTCGGCGGGCGCGGCCGGGGCGGCGGCCGGGGCAGCCGCCTCGCCTGCCCCCTCCCCGGTGCGGAAGCGGGATTCGAACTCTTCACCGAAATCCACGTCCGTGTGCAGCTCCCGCGCCCGGTCGATCAGCACGGTCTCCGACTCGACGTTGTTGGGGTCGGTCACGCAGCAGTCCACGGGACAGACCGCGGCGCATGCCTCGTAGTCGTGGAACCCGACGCATTCGGTGCACAGCACCGGGTCGATGACGTAGATCTCATCGTTCTGGGTGATGGCTTCGTTGGGACACTCCGGCTCGCAAGCACCGCAGTTGATGCAGTCGCTGGTTATCATCGTCGCCATGGAAACAACGCTCCTGAAAACGCTCTCGAATCGTATCCGGCCGCCGGACGACGGATCCGCAGCCGTCCGTTCCGGGAACCGGCACCTTGCAGCCTCTACCTGTCAAAATAGTTGATTTTTCGAGTTTCCTCAACGTCCGGGCTTCACCTTGAACAACCCCGAAGCCGTATGTTACACGTTATGATTCGGGCGGCGTACCCAAGTGGTTAAGGGAGAGGTCTGCAAAACCTCCATGCGGCGGTTCGAATCCGCCCGCCGCCTCCACCTCAGTTCCGCTTCAGCATCTCGTCGAGCAGGCCGCCGTAGCGCTCCATCACGATCCGGCGCTTGAGCTTGAGGCTCGGGGTCAGCTCCCCGGTGCCGGTGGAGAAGTCCCCCGGCAGGACGCGGAAGTCCCGCACCGCCTCGAACGGCGCCAGTTCCCGGTTGCGCTCGCGGATGCGCTGGCGGAGGTGGTCGGCGAGCCGCGCGTCGGCGGCCGCGTCCTCGGGCTTGTCCCACTCGATGCCTTCCTTCTCCGCCCAGCGACCGGCCTCGTCCGCGTCCAGCGTCACCAGCGCCACCAAGTGGCTGGTCTTGTCGCCCCACACCATGGCCTGGCTGATGAGCGGTTCCTGACGCAGGTGGTTCTCGATCATCTGCGGCGCGACGTTCTTGCCGCCGGAGGTCACGATCAGGTCCTTCTTGCGGTCGGTGATGCGCAGGAAGCCGCCGTCCTCGATGCACCCCACGTCGCCGGTGTGGAACCAGCCGTCCTCGTCGATGGCTTCGCGCGTCGCGGCGGAATCCTTGTAGTAGCCCTTCATCACGTTGGCGCCGCGGATCAGGATCTCGCCGTCGTCGGCGATGCGGCACTCGACTCCGTCCATGGCGAGACCCACCGTGCCGATGCGGTAGCGGTCGATGCGGTTCACGTGCGTCACGGTGGAGGTCTCGGTAAGGCCGTATCCCTCCACGATCCACACCCCCAGGGCCTGAAAGAAATCGGCATGGGTGTCCGACAGCGGCGCGCCGCCGGAGATGGCCATGCGCAGCCGCCCGCCCATACCGGCCCGGACCTTCGACAGCACCAGGGAATCCGCCAGCCGGTGGCACAGCCGCAGCCACGGGCCGCACGGCTCGCCCGGGCGCGCCCGGTCGTTGTAGCGCTTGCCCACGGACACCGCCCAGCGGAACAGGCGCCGGCGCAGCGGGCTGGCGCTCTCCACCCGGTTGAGGATGCGCCGGTGAGCGTTCTCGTAGACCCGCGGCACCGAGAACAGCATGGTGGGGCGGACCGTCTGCAGGTCGGCGGACAGGGTCTCGATGGCGCGCGCGAACGCGCACTCGTAGCCCCGGCCCACCACGATGAAATGCTCCAGGCGCCCGAAGGAGTGCGCCAGCGGAAGGAACTGGAGCGCCACGTCGTCCTCGCTCACCGATATGGAGGCGAGGGCGGACGTCATGATGAACAGGTAGTGGCCGTGGGTGGTCAGGACCCCCTTGGGCTCGCCGGTGGTGCCCGAGGTGTAGATGATGGTGAGGTCGTCGTCGGGTCCGAGAGCCCCGGCCAGCTCGCGCAGGGCGCCGGGATGGGCGCGCCCGTACTCCCGGCCCATCTCCTTCAGGCGTTCGAGGGTGAGCGCCGAATCGTCCGGTGCGCCGTCGCCGTCCAGCAGGACGACGGTCCGCAGCGCCGCCATGCCCGCCCCCGACCGGTCCAGCCGCTCCAGCGCCGCGGGCGAGTCCACCACCAGCACCGTCGCCCCGGAATGAGCGACGATGTACTCCACCTGCGCCGGGGTGCTCGACGGGTAGACGGGCACGGTGAGGGCGCCGATGCAGATGCCGGCCCAGTCCAGCAGGCACCACTCCACGCGGTTGTTGGCGAAGAGGGCCACCCGGTCGCCCTTCTTCACTCCCGCGGCCACCAGCCCCAGGGCGATCTCCTCCACCTCGGCGGCGACCTCCGCCCACGTCTGGCTGCGCCACTCCCCTTCACGCCAGAAGCGGTACAGCACGCGTTCCCCCTGCGCGTCGGCCTGGGACAGGAACAGGTCGGCAAGACTCCGGTAATCCATGGCCGGACTATAACACAAGGGACTCATGGCGTACCCCCCGTTTCAGCTTCCGTAAAATGCGCGGATGTGTGTGCCGACGTATTGCTGTTGCGCCGCGGTCAACTCCGAGTAGATGGGCAGCGCCAGGGAGGATCGGGCCGCCGCCTCGGACTCGGGGAAGTCACCGGCGCCGTAGCCCAGGGTCTGGAAGCATTCCTGCTGATGCAGCGGCAGCGGATAGTAGATCTCGGTGGCAACCCCGCGCTCGTCCAGGTAAGCCCGCAGGCGGTCGCGCTCCGGCGCGCGGATCACGAACTGGTTGTAGACGTGACCGGGACAGTCGCCGGGAAGAATCAGCCGGTTCTCCGACGCCACCGGTTCCAGGAGTTCCCGGTATCGCCGCGCATTGCGCCGCCGCCCCTCGACCCATGCCGCGAGATGCTTCAGCTTCACCCGCAGCACGGCGGCCTGGAGGCTGTCCAGCCGGAAGTTCCCGCCCACCAGGCGGTGATGGTACTTGGGCTCCTCACCGTGGACCCGAAGCAGCCGGATGCGCCGGGCCAGCGCCTCGTCGTCGGTGATCACCATGCCGCCGTCGCCGAAGGCGCCCAGGTTCTTGCTCGGGTAGAAGGAGAAGCAGCCCAGGGCGCCGACGGTGCCGGCGTTCCGGCCCCGTGAATCGACCGCGCCGAAGGATTGCGCCGCGTCCTCGACCACGGCGATGCCGCGCTCGCTGCACGCTTCCAGGATGGAATCCAGCTCCATGCAGCGGCCGAACAGATGCACGGGCATGACCGCGCGGGTGCGCGGGCCCAGGCGCGCCGCCATCGCCTCCGGGTCCATGTTGAAGGTGTCGGGGTCGATGTCGACGAACACCGGCCGCGCTCCAAGCCGCGCGATGACGCCGGCGCTGGCGAAGAAGGAATAGGCGGTGGTGATGATTTCGTCCCCCGGACCCACGTCCAGCGCCATCAGCGAAGCCAGCAGCGCGTCGGTGCCGGACGAGACGCCCACGGCGAAGCGCGCGCCCGTGCAGGCCGCCACCTCCTCCTCAAGAGCGGTCACCTCCGGCCCGAGGATGAACCGCTGCGACGCGCACACCCGCAGCACCGCCTCCTGGATCTCCTCCCGGATGGTCTCGTACTGCGCTTTCAGATCCAGCAACGGCAGTTCCATGCGCGTCATTCCACCGTTCCGCACGGGTTCGTGTTGCCACGGATACGGGAACTTGGTACCAACCAGCCAACGGCGCGCCGGCGCGCCGTCCCCGGAGCAGGACCATGGCCAAAGTCATCGGATTGACCGGCGGCATCGCCACCGGCAAGAGCACCGTATCGCGGATCCTGAGCGATCGCGCCGCCATCGTCGACGCCGACAGGCTGGCGCGCGAGATCGTCGAGCCCGGCCAGGAAGCCTGGCGCGAGATCGTCGCGTTGTTCGGCCGCGAGGCGCTGCGCAAGGACGAGACCCTGGACCGGGCGTACCTGCGCGGAATCGTCTTCAAGGAACCCGCGCTGCGCCGGCGCCTGGAGGAGATCACCCACCCGCGAATCCGCGCCCTGGCCCGGCAGCGCATCGTGGAACGATCGCGTGACCACGACTTCGTCATCTACGATGCGCCGCTTCTCTTCGAGGCCAAAATTCATCACTGGCTCCGTCCGGTCCTGTTGGTGGCGTGCTCGCGCGCGACCCAGGAGCAACGGCTGCGCCAACGCGACGGGCTTGCCGAGGCGGACGTCGCAAGGCACCTGAAGGCGCAAATGTCCATGGAGGAGAAACGCCGGATGGCCGACTTCGTCGTCGAGAACGACGGCACCCTGGCGGAACTCGAACGGAACGTTGCGCGGGTCTGGCAAGCCGTCCTGGCTACTTCGCCCGCTCGATATATTTTCCTTCTGACGGATCCACCCGAATCCGATCACCCACCTGGATGAACGGCGGCACCTGCACCGTCACGCCGGTCTCCAGCCGGGCGGGCTTGTAGGATGCGGACGCGGTAGCTCCCTTCATGGACGGCTCCGTCTCCACCACCTCCAGCTCCACGGCCGAGGCAAGGCTCACTCCCACGGGACTGCCCTCGTACAACTCCACGTTCACCACCTGGTTGGGCAGGAGGAAAGGCAGGATGTCCCCCACCTCCTCGGACGAGAGTTCCGTCTGCTCGTAGCTCTCGGTGTCCATGAAGTTGTGACGGTCGTCCTCGGCGTAGAGGTACTGCATCTCACGGCTCTCAAGGGTGGCCCGGTCGACCCGATCGTCGGAGCGGAACTTGTGCTCGGTGCCCACGCCGCTGCGCAGGTTCTTGAGCTTGGTCTGCATGAAGCCGTGGCCCTTGCCGGGGGTGAGATGCTTTACGGCGGTAACCCGGTAGAGGTCGTCGTCGTAGATGATGATCATGCCGGGTCGCAGCGCTGTCGCGTTGATCATGTCGTCGCTTGTCCTTTCGTGCGGCACGCCTCGACCGCGCCGGTCGGGGTGCCGGTTCCCTCACCCCGGCGGCCACGCCAGCGACCGGCCGCCCAACAGGTGCAAATGAACGTGATGGACGCTTTGGGCCGCGTCCCGGCCGGTGTTCACCACCAGGCGGAACCCGCTCTCGGCCACGCCCTGGTCCACCGCAACCTGCCGGGCTACCTCCGTCGCGTGCCCCAGCACCTCGCCGTCCCCCGGCTCAAGTTCCGCCAGGCTGCCGATGTGCCTGAGGGGGATGATCAGGATGTGCACCGGCGCCTTGGGGTCGATGTCCCTGAACGCAAGCACCGAGTCGTCCCGGTACACGATGCCGGCGGGGATTTCCCCGCTCGCGATGCCGCAGAACAGGCAGTCTGCCACGTTCCGTTCACCTCCGTCAGTCGTCTTCCGGGCAGAAGGCTCGAACGGTGCCCGCCTCCACCTTGAGCGGGACCCTCCGCAGCCACTCCCCGTGGCACGGCCCCCAAAGACACTCTCCCGTGGTGGGCTCGTACAGCGCACCGTGGTTGGCGCAGATCAGGTAGCGTTCATCCTCGGTGAAGAACTCGCTGTCCACCCAATCCAACGGCAAGGACACGTGCCGGCAGCGGTTCACATAGGCGAACAGCTCACCCTGGAACCCGAAAACGAATCCTTCGAGGCTCTCTCCGCGGCAGCGGAGCGAAAATTTCCGGGCCGCGCCGTCGGGAAAGTCCTCCCGGCGGCCGACCCGCTTGCCCACAGGTCGTCGCGCCATGATGCCGGTCGAGGACCCGGTTCAGTCCGCCACCTCGTGCAGAAAGGAAAAGTCCCCGGCCGGACAACGTACAACGATCTCGCCCCGGTCCACAACCACCGGCAGGGAATAAAGCGAGAGTCCCTCGCACGGACCGTCCACGCAAAGCCCCGTCGCGGGATCATAGAGGGCGCCGTGGGTGGCGCAGATCAGGTGCCGGCCGTCCTCGGTGAAGAACTGGTAGCGGACGAAGTCCAGCGGCGTCACAAGATGGCGGCAACTGTTGATGTAGGCATGGAACCGCCCGGCGTGATTGATCACGAAGCAATCGATCCGGTACTTGCCGCAGATGAGCCAGAACTTCTTCACCGTCCCCGCCGGCAGCTCGTCCACGGCCGCCACCACCTTTCCGCCCGCCCGCGCCTCGCTTCGCATGCGCACGCGGTCGCGCCGGAAGCGCAGCCGCCGCACGGTCAACGCCACGAGATACACGGCCAGGAACACGGCCGATGCATAGAGGGTCAGTTCCATGACGAGTCAGTTCCGGGACACGGGCGCGGCCCGCGGCGATTAATCGGCGTTTCCCTGGTTCGACCCCGGCGGCTTCTCCGTTGTCTTGCGAATGCGCTGGACGTCGTCGGGGCTCTGGCGTTCGTTGATGCCCATGATCTGCAAGAGTTCGTTGGTCATGTCGGCCGTAAGGCGGTCGCGCACGCTGCCGCGCCCGTGGGGGTTGGCCTTGAGAAAGCGCATGATCTTTTCCGGGTGGACGCCGGTCTCCTCCAGACGGTCCAGCAACTCGCTGAAACCCACCTGGCCGGCACAAGCCTGAGTAGTCTCCGCCAGCCGCCGGCATTCCTTGCAGCTCCGGGCCAGCAGGCCGGCGCGTTCGCCACAGTAGATGCAGACCGCCATCTCAAGCCTTGCCCGGCAATCGGGCGAGCAGCGTCCGAATCCTGTCGTTGGATGACTTGCTCCCGGCCACGAGCTGCTGCAACACCGGCTCCGGCCGGTTGAACACGGGCCGCTCCCCCTCCCCGGTGGCGGTTCGGCCCCCGGCCTCCTCGACGAGGACGATGCCAGCGCACACGTCCCACTCCTTGACCCGACGAAACGTCAGGGTCGCATCGGCGCGGCCCCGGGCCACCGCGGCGAGACGGTAGGCGATGCTGCCCATGGGCTCCAGCTCGAACTCCCGCGCCAGCTCGTCCAGGCGCCGGCGCGGCTCCGACCGGCTGATGAGCAAGGACAGGCGCCGGTCATCGCCGTTGCTCGCCACGCTGAGCGGCGCAGGGGAGCCCCCCGTATTCAACCATGCACCGCCTCCCGCCACCGCGCCGAAAAGCTCCTCGTGCAGCGGATGGTAGATCACTCCCAGGACCGCGGCTCCGTCCACCGCCAAGCCGATGGAAACGCAGAACTCGGGGATGCCGCGGATGAACTCGCGCGTGCCGTCCAGCGGGTCCACGATCCACACCCGGCGCTTGCCCAGCCGGTCGGGATTGTCCGCGTCCTCCTCCGAGAGCCACGCGTCGTCCGGAAAGCGTGTTCCGAGGATCTCGCGGATGGTCCGGTTGGCCATGAGGTCGGCGGTGGTCACCGGGTTGCCGCGGGATTTTTCCGTCACCTGGTACTCGCCGCGATAGAGCCGGGCGATGATGCCTCCCGCCTCCCGCGCCGCCTCCGAAGCTGCCTCGTACTCCCTCCCGAGCGCCACGGGTCCGTCCAGGGCGCGGGACCGCGTGCTGGACAAAGCTCGTCCCGAGGGTCCATAATGAGGTTCCGCCATTGTCTGAACTATAACAGAATACCCGGAAAAGACGCGAAAGCAGTGCCATCCATGACACCCCCCGACCCGGCCCCGACAACCAAGGCTGTCTTCCTGGACGCCGCCGGAACCCTGTTCGAGTCCGTCAAGCCCGTCGCCATGACCTACGCGGAGCTGGCGCGGCAGTACGGCAAGGACGTGCCCTTCGAGGAGGTGTCGCGGCGCTTCCGCGAGTGCTTCGCCGGCGCCCCGCCCATGGCGTTCCCGGAAACCGACGGCGCGCGCCTGGTGGCGCTGGAGCGGGGCTGGTGGCGCGACGTGGTCTGGAACGTGTTCGAGTCCACGGGCCCGTTCCCGCGCTTCGACGACTATTTCGGCGCGCTGTTCGCCTACTTTGCCCGCGCCGATTCGTGGGCGCTGTTCGATGATACCGAGACGGTCCTGAAAGGGCTCAAGGCGCGCGGCCTCATCCTCGTGATGATCTCGAACTTCGACTCGCGGGTGCTGAAGATCGTCCGTGGGCTGGGCATCGCGGACTACTTCGACTCGGTGTTCATCTCCAGCAGCGCCGGTTTCGCCAAGCCCGAGGCCGGCATCTTCCGGCTGGCGCTGGAGCGCCACGGCATCGCCGCGCACGAGGCCGTGCACGTGGGCGACAGCCCCGAGACCGACGTGGAGGGTGCGCGCAACGCCGGTGTCCGCCCCGTGCTGCTGGACCGGAGCGGCGGGCTCGAAAGCGACGGCATCGCGCGCATCCGCGTCCTCGGCGAGTTGATGAGTCTGCTTTAGTCGTCTAATAACGTCTGACACACGACCGGAGGTAGGATCATGGCGATCATCGACGCGGACGCACACGTGCTGGAGACCAACAAGACCTGGGAGTACATGGAGGGCGCGGAGAAGGCCTACCGTCCCCAGATCGTGACGGCCCAGAACGGCACCGGCGACGAAGGCGAATACTGGCTGGTGGACGGACGGCTGTACATCAAGTCGGACAACGTCGGCAAGGACACGCCCGAAGAGTCCCGCGAGATGGCGGACGTGTCCTCCCGGCTGCGCCACATGGACGAGATGGGGGTTGCGATCCAGGTGCTCTACCCCACCATCTTCCTGCGCCCGGTCACGGACAAGCCCGAGGTGGAGCTGGCGCTGTTCAAGAGCTACAACCGCTGGCTATGCGACATCTGGAAGCAGGGCCAGGACCGCCTGCGCTGGGTCGCGACCATGCCGCTGCTGAGCATGGACGAGGCGTTGAAGGAGCTGGAGTTCGTGCTCCAATACGGCGCCTGCGGCGTGTACGTGCCCGGCCTCATCGGCGACCGGCGCCTCAGCGACCCTTACTTCACGCCGCTCTACGAGGCGCTGAGCGATGCCGACATCCCCCTGTGCGTGCACTCCGCCACCGGCAGCTTCACCCAGCACGACCTCTTCTACGACGAGCCCGGCTTCAACAAGTTCAAGCTCGCGGTGGTGGGCTCGTTCCACACGGTAATCTGGGACCGGATTCCGGAACGGTTCCCGAGAATGCGCATCGGCTTCATCGAAGTGAGCGCCCAATGGGTCCCGTACGTGTTCCACGACCTCGCCAAGCGCTTCCGCCAGAAGCGCGGCATCGAGCTGTCGCGCAGCTTCATGAAGGACAACCGCATCTTCGTAGCCTGCCAGACCGACGACGACCTGGACTACGTGCTCGAGTACACGGGCGACGACACCATCGTCATCGGCACCGACTACGGCCACCACGACACCTCCAGCGAGATCGAGGCGCTGCAGAAGCTCCAGGACGACGGCAAGGTGAGCCCCGAGTCCGTGACCAAGATCCTCGACGACAACCCCCGGGCGCTGTACGGGTTCTAGGATCGGCGGGCTTCGGGACCATGGCGGATCGTCAATTGAAGTACGTCGGCGCCAACACCCGCCGGGTGGACGGCTACGATAAGGTCACGGGCCGGGCCAAGTACACCGGCGACCTGGAAATCCCCGGCATGCTGTACGGCCACGTGCTGCGCAGCCACCATGCGCACGCGCGCATCGCGGGCATCGACACGAGCGCGGCGGAGCGGCTGCCGGGCGTGGCCGGGGTGCTCACCGGACGGGACGTGGGCGACCTAGACCCCCACTACGGCGGCCGTCCGCTCATCGCGCTGGAGCGCGTGCGCTACGTGGGCGAGCCCGTGGCGGTGGTGGCCGCGGACGATCCGCTGACCGCCGAGCAGGCGGCGGGGTTGGTGGCCGTGGAGTACGAGGAGCTGCCCGCGGCGGTGGGGCTCGACGCGGCGCTGGCGCCGGACGCGCCGCGCGTGCACGAGGACCGGGAAGGCAACATCTGCGGCCACGAGAAGGTGCGGCGCGGCGACGTCGCCCAAGGGTTCGCCGAGTCGGACCGGATCTTCGAGCACCACTTCACGTTCCCGATGATCTACCACTACTCGATGGAGCCCCACGGCGTCATCGCCGACTACCGGGACGACGGCATCACCCTGTGGTCGTCGGCGCAGCACCCGTTCCTGGTGCAGGCAGACCTGGGGCGCATCTTCGGGTTTCCCGACAGCAAGGTGAGCCTCAACGTGCCCTACCTGGGGGGCGGCTTCGGCGGCAAGTCCTACGCCAAGATCGAGCCGCTGGTGGTGGCGGCGTCGCGCAAGGTGCGGCGCCCGGTGCGGGTGTGCCTGTCCGTTTCCGAAGCGATGGTGACGGTGCGGCGGCACAGCGCCAGGGTGCGCGTGAAGACCGGAGTGAAGGACGACGGCACCCTCATGGCACGGGAGGCGGAGATCTACCTGGACACCGGCGCCTACATGGACAACGGCCCGCAGGTGGCCGGGCGCGCCGCCACCCGTGTCCTCGGCCCCTACCGCATCCCGCACATCCACACCGACGCCTACGCGGTCTACACCCACGCCGGCGGCGCCGGCTCGTTCCGTTCCATCGGCGGCCCGCAGTCCATCTTCGCGGGCGAGAGCCAGATGAACATGATCGCGGCCAGCCTGGGCATGGACCCGGCGGAGCTGCGCCACAAGAACCTGCTCAAACGCGGCGAGGTGCTGCGGCCGGGTCTGCGGCCCCTGGACGTGAACCTGGCCGGGACCCTGAAGCGCCTGGTGAGCGCCAGCCGCTGGAAGACGCGCTCGAGGAAGGACGGCGCGCCCGTGGGCCTGGCCTGCGGCATGACCAACGCCGGCGGCCAGCCCATCACCGTGGCCATGGTGCGGCTCCAGGCCGACGGCGCCGCCACCATCATGGCCGGCAGCACGGAGATGGGACAGGGGGTGCGCACGGTGCTGTCCCAGTTCGTGGGCGAGGAGCTGCAAATGCCGCTGGAGCGCATCCGCATGTCCGGAGCGGACACGGCCCTCACCCCCTACGACCGCTCCACCGGCTCCAGCCGCTCCACCACGCTCATGGGACGGGCGGTGCAGCAGGCCGCTCGCGACGTCAAGCGCCAGCTCCTCAAGATCGGCGCCACGGCGTTCGGCGTGCGCGCCAACGAGATCAAGTTGATGGACGGGGCGCTGGTGTGCGGCGAGGCGCGCATGTCCTTCGCCGAAGCGCTGGAGAAGCGTTTCGGCGCCGCCGCCGGCGAGTTGATCGGCACCGGCACCGTCGGACCGGAGATCATCAAGGACGTCCTGCCGGTGGTGTGGGAAGTGGGCATGGGCACGGTGGAGCTGGACATCGACCGCGACACCGGCGCCGTCTCGGTGGCCGACTACCTGTCCGTGGCCGACGTGGGCAAGGCCATCAACCCCATCCAGTGCGAAGGCCAGGAAGAAGGCGCCGCCATGATGGGCCTGGGACACGCACTGTTCGAGGAGATGATCTACGAGGGCGGCCAGCTCGTGAACTCGAACCTGGTGGACTACCGGGTCCCCTCCTTCACCGACATGCCCCGGGGATTCCACACGGTGCTGGTGGAGAACGGCGACGGTCTCGGCCCCTACGGCAGCCGCGGCATGGGCGAAGGCGGCATCTTCTCGGTGGCGCCGGCCATCACCGGCGCGCTGGCTCACGCCACCGGGGTGCAGTTCTGCGACCTGCCGCTCACCCCCGAGCGCGTCTGGCGCGCGCTGCGCACCGCCGGAGGCACGGACGGGACATGAGGATACGGGATCGTTTCGGCCAGGAAAGCCCGCTCTTCTCCTTCGAGTTCTTCCCGCCCAAGGACGACCAGGGCGTGGACGCGCTGTTCGAGACCGTCGCCAACCTCAGGCCCCTGGGACCGGCCTTCGTGTCCGTCACCTACGGCGCCGGCGGCAGCACGCGCGAGAAGACCGTGGCCATCACCCGGCGCATCAAGCGCGAGACCGGCATCGAGGCCATGGCGCACCTCACCTGCGTCGGCCACGGGCGCGACGAGATCGCCGCGCTGCTGGACGAATACGAAGCCGCGGGCATCGAGAACATCATGGCGCTGCGCGGCGACCCGCCGCGCGGGGAAACGGCCTTCACACCCCATCCCGAAGGCTTCTCCCACGCCAACGAACTCATGTCCTTCATCCGGGACCGCAAGGACTTCTGCCTTGGCGGCGCCGGCTATCCGGAGATGCATCCGGAAGCGCCGAGCCCGGAGGCCGACCTGCAAAACCTCAAGCGCAAGATCGACGCCGGCTGCGACTTCGTCGTCACCCAGCTCTTCTTCGACGAGCACGACTACTTCGACTTCGTCGCGCGCGCCCGGGCGGCGGGCATCGACACCCCCATCGTCCCCGGCATCATGCCCGTCACCAACACCGCCCAGATCAAGCGCTTCACCCAGATGTGCGGCGCCACCATCCCCGCGCCGTTGCTGGCGAGGCTCGAGGCGGCGGCCGGGGACGCTCAGGCGGTCGCCCAGGTGGGCGTCGAGCACGCCACGCACCAGTGCCGCGCCCTGCTCGACGGCGGCGCCCCCGGCATCCACTTCTACACCCTCAACCGCTCCCTCTCGACGCGGCGGATCGTCGCCAACCTGCGAGGACGCTGACGTACGTAGCGCTTTATGCGTGGGGTGTGAGAACCACGCGCCGAAGGGCGTCGCTAATGGGCGACCCGCGGATGACCCCTGCGGGATTCTCCTCTCACCATCATCCCCGTTGCTGCTGCGCCAATTCCCTTGTCGATCATCCTTCGGGTCGACTTCACTAAAGTTCCTCCGTACAGCGCCGAAGTATGCAGGAGGGGAGCGGATTGCCGGAACGGCATCTCCAGCGCCGCCTGCCGTGGATGGTGCGCTTCGAGCACCACATGCTGGACCAGACCCGGCTCGGACCCGGAGAGGTGGGCGGGGACCTGAAGGGACGGATTGCGCGGCTGGCCATGATGGCGGCGTGCCGGCAGGAACTCCATGCGGCCATCGAGATGGTGGCGCAGTTGTTGTTGGAGTTGCGCAGCGCGGGCGAAGGGGAATATGCTGGCACGGTCGGCCACTACCTGTTGAACACCCAGGACGACAAGGAAATCCAGCTCCTGCAGGACCACTGGCAGCGGCTCCGCGGAAGCCCCGAAGGAGGAATCATGTCCTACGCCCAGCAACTCATTGAACAAGGCAGGGAGGAAGGCAGAGAAGAAGGCAGGGAACAAGGCCGCGCCGAGGGTGAAGCGAGGGGCGAAGCCAAAGGGCGCGTGAATACAGTCGAAAACCTGTTGCGGGTGGGTGTGACGTGGGACGTAATCGAAGCTGCCACTGGCCTGAACGAAGCCTCTTTCCAAGACCTCAAGAAGCGCTTGGCGGCGACCGATGACCAATAATCTGTTGTCTGTTAACCCCGTTTGCCGCCAACCCGGACAACAAAAGCGACCCCTGCCCCCTCGTGTATGCCTCCCGATTGCAAAGGGCCGGGAGCAAGATGCCCCCGGCCCTTCGTGTCATTAGTCCCGAAACGAAGCGCTACGCCTCGATGACGTGGCGCCACTTGTCGTACACCTTCTTCTTGAGCTCCGGCGTGGACTCGGCCACGGGCGGGAAGTCCTTCATCCACTCGAAGGGCCGGGTGGCGTCGATGATGGCGCGGGAGTTGAAGCCCTTCTTGCCCGGCTGGATGCGCGGGTCGAGGGGGCCGCTCCAGCAGCGCCGCAGGATGTCGATGGAGTCCACCGGATCGGAACGGGTGGCCAGCGCCCAGAGCACGTCGAAGGTCTTGGTGGGATCGATGTCCTCGTCCACCACGATGACGTAGCGTCCGAGGTACGCGCCCGCGTGCACCTGCGAGGCCACGAAGCCGGCCTGGCGCGCATGGCCCGGATAGCGCTGCTTGATGGAGATGATGTTGAGCAGACGGCCGCCGCCCGCCTCGTGGCACCACACGCCCTTGACGTCGGGCACGCCGGCCTTCTCCACCTGGTCCCAGATCAGAGAGGCCTTCACCATGCACTTGGCGATGGAGTAGTCCGAAGGCGGACGCCCGGGCCGGGCGGCGGTGAGGATGGGATCGTTGCGGTGATAGATGCGCTGCACGCGGATCAGCGGCTCCGGGCGGCTGTTGCTGGCGTAGTAGCCGGTCCACTCGCCGAACGGCCCTTCCGTGCGCCGCTCGTCGGGATCCATGAAGCCCTCGATGACGATCTCGGCATGGGCCGGGAACGGCAGCCCGGTCACTTCGCCGTGGATCACGTCGATGGGACCGCCCTTGAGCCCGCCGGCGTAATCGTACTCGGACACGCCGTAGTCCACCTCGTTGCCGGACACCATGAACAGCACCGGGTCCTGGCCGACGCAGACGATGACCGGGCACTTCTCGCCCCGGTCGAACCACTTGTCGCGCTGGATGCGGCCGTGCTTGCCGGGCGAGATGTACACGTTCATGCTCTTCTCGTCCTGCACCATGCCGCGGTACGTGCCGAAGTTCACCCACCCCTCGTCCGGGTCCTTGGTGACCACGAGGCAGCCGGTGCCGATGTAGCGTCCGCCGTCCAGTTCGTGGACGAACGGCACCGGGAACTTCAAGAGGTTGATGTCGTCGCCCTTGAGCACGTTCTCCATCACCGGCCCGGTGTCCACCACGCGGTGCGGAATCGGGTTGTGCTGCGAGATCTTGTCGCGGGTGGCACGGACCAGGTCGAGGTCGGTGTAGTCGAGGGGCAACCCCAGGGCCAGCGCCATGCGCTTGAACGAAGCGTTCTGGGCGAACAGCACCCGGAATCCCTCGGGATAGTCCTTGATCTTGTCGTAGAGGACAGCGGGCACGGGTCCGTTGCTCCCCTGGGCGATGAGCTCCGACAGGGTCCCCATCTCCAGGTTCCAGTCGACCCCGTCGACCCGCTTCAACTGCCCGAAGCTGTCGACGATCTCCAGCCACTCGCGCAGGTCGGTATAGCTGGGGGTTTCCCCGGCCTTGAGTTCCTTCTCGGATATCTTGGTTGCCTCTACTGCTGCCATAGGTGTGCGGGCTCCTTCCTTGGATATTCTCTCGTCATTTCAAGGCGATAACCTGGTGTTTATAGCGGACGGCGGCGCACATTTCCAGCGCGCGCTAGTCCCCCATCATGGTGTCGTCCATGCCTTCGGTGTCGTCCGCCGGCAATCCGTTGCAGCTCTCGGGGTCGAGGGCGAGGTAGACGTCGGTGCCCACGGCCACGGCGTTGGCGGGATGCGTATGCACGCGGATGAGCTGCTCCCGGACCTTGACCTGGCAATGGTAGGCGTCGCCCATGAACACGGCGTCGTGAAGCGTCCCCTGCAGCACGTTGTCCATGCTGGCCGGCGCCTCCCTCGACACGGTGATGTTTTCAGGCCGGATCGAGATCACCGCCTCGGTACCTCTCTCCATGGGCACGGCGGGACTGAACGTGAGCATGCCGAACTCGGTGTCGAGGCGGCTGGGATGGGAGTTGGCGCCGGCCTCCGCCACCTTGCCGGTGATGAGGTTGGTCAGCCCCAGGAACGTGGCGGTGAACTTCCGCTTGGGCTTGGCGTAGAGCTGGTGCGGGTCCCCTACTTCGATGAGCTTGCCGCCGTGCATGACCGCGATCTGGTCGGAGATGGCCAGCGCCTCGGCCTGGTCGTGGGTGACGTAGATGGTGGTGATGTTCACGCGCCGCTGCAGCGCCTTGATCTCGTAACGCATCTGCTCACGCAGCTTGGCGTCCAGGTTGCTGAGGGGTTCGTCCAGGAGCATCACCTTGGGCTCGTTGATCAGCGCCCGGGCGAAGGCCACCCGCTGCTGCTGGCCGCCGGACAGCTTGGGGGCCGGCCGGTCTTCCAGGCCGGCCAAGCCGACGATCTTGAGCACGTCTTCCACGCGGCTGCGGATTTCCGCCCTGGGCCGGCGCTGGATGGTCAGGGGATAGCCCACGTTCTCCGCCACCGTCATGTGCGGCCAGATGGCGTAGGACTGGAACACCATGCCGATGGGACGGTGGTTGGGGGGCACGTAGGCGCCGCCCGCGGAGTTGAAAACCGCCTTGTCATCGATGTCGATGACCCCGCTCTCCGGCCGCTCCAGCCCGGCCACGCAGCGCAGCGTGGTGGTCTTGCCGCAGCCGCTGGGGCCCAGGAAGGTGTACAGCGAGCCCTCGGGGATGCTCAAAGAAACCCCCTTGAGGACATGGACCCTCTCGGTGCCTTCCCCGAAGTACTTCTCGAGGCTCCTGATATCGACCATGACTCTGTCGTCGTTCACCGTAACCTCCGTGCTGCCGGCAATGGAGAACCGCCTGGCGCGGGCGCTCGCCCGGCACTGGGATGAGCCACCTATTGCACACACGACACCGGATTTCAACTTGAACGCGGCGGCGGCAGGGTTGCTTTCAGGGCGGTTTTTTCCTAACAACAAACCTGTCGCGCGGACGCCCGTCCGACATGCTGCAAGCCGTGTGCGGGGCATCCGTTCATCCGACGCGAAGGGAGCATCCATGAAGGCAGATCTGGTGATCAAGAACGGCACCGTGGTGACGCCCGAGAACACGTTCGACGGCGGGGTGGCCATACACGACGAGAAGTTCGTCGCCATCGGCACCAACGACTCGCTCCCGGAGGGTGTCCGGGAGATCGATGCCAAGGGCAAGCACATCCTGCCCGGACTGATCGACGGCCACGTGCACTTCCGCGAGCCCGGCATGACCCACAAGGAAGACTTCGGCACCGGCTCCCGCTCGGCCATCGCCGGCGGCATCACCTGTGTCGTGGAGATGCCCAACACGATCCCCCCGGTGACTCATCCCGAGCAGGTGGAGGAGAAGAAGCGTCTGGCGGAGGAGAAGTCGCTGGTGGACTTCGCGCTCCTCGGAGTGATCGTGCAGACCAACGCCGACCAGATCCTCCCCATGGCACGGGCCGGCGCGGTAGGCTACAAGATCTTCTTCGGCGAGACCATCGGCAACCTGCCCTTCCCCGACGACGGAGTCTGCCAGGACGTGTTCCAGAACATCACCGAGTCCCGGCTGCCGCTGTGCATCCACGCCGAGAACCGGCAGATCATGTACCACCATCTGAACCGCATCAAGGAGGAGGGCAAGACCGACCCGGTGAACTGGGAATCCACCCGTCCGGCCATCTGCGAGGCCGAGTCTGTTCACCACGCCATCTTCTTCGCCGAGACCTTCGGCACCAAGATGCACGTGCTGCACATGAGCTCCAAGCAGGCCGCCGGCATGGTCCGTGACGCCAAGGCGCGCGGGCTCCGGATCACGGCCGAGACCGGGCCTCACTACCTGCTGCGGGAGCCCAAGGACATGGAAAAGGTGGGGCCGCTGCTCAAGATGAACCCGCCGGTGCGGACCCGGGACCACGGCGAGGCACTGTGGGACGGCCTGCTCAACGGCTACGTGGACATGATCGCCACCGACCACTCTCCCCACACCCTGGAGGAGAAGGGCGCGGACGTCGACGGCAACATGCTGAAGCCCGCCATCTGGGAGTGCATCTCCGGGTTCTGCGGCGTGGAAACCGCCGTCCCGCTGATCCTGACGGAGGTCAACAAGGGCCGCATGAGCCTCAACCATTACGTGAAGTTAGCATCGGAAAACCCCGCTAAAGTGTGGCAAATCTATCCCCAAAAGGGCGCTCTCCGGGTAGGCTCCGACGGCGACGTCACCATCGTCGACATGGACAAGGAAGGCGCCATCGACATCCACAAGCTTCACAGCAAGAACAACCCCTCGCCGTGGCACGGCTGGAAGGTCAAGGGCATGCCCGTGACGGCCATCGTGCGCGGCCACGTGCAGATGCAGGACGGCGAGCCGGTGGGCGGGCCCATCGGCCGCATGGTGTACCCGGTACCGGACTGATGCAGGGACAAGGAGAAGCATGAAGCGCACCGAGCCACTCGAATTCCACCAACCCACGAGCCTCGCGGAGGCCACCCGGATCATGCTCGACGGCGGTCCCGGGGGCCACTTCCTGGCGGGCGGCACCGACCTGATCATCGCCATGAAGGAAAAGGGGCTCGTGCCCAGGTACGTGGTGGACCTGAAGCGCATCCCGTCGCTCTCGGGGATCCGCGAGGACGGCGACGGCATTACCATCGGCGCCCTCACCACCCTGCGCGAGGTGGAGATCTCCCCGCTCATCGCCGGACGCTACCCGTTCCTGGCCCAGAGCGCCGCCGAGGTGGGTTCCATCCAGATCCGCAACCGCGCCACCATCGGCGGCAACATGGCCAACGCCACGCCTTCGGCGGACGTGGCGCCGGCGTTGCTGGCCCTGGACGCCAGGGCCAGGCTGGCGGGCAGCGGCGGTGAGCGGACCATGGACCTCAAGGATTTCTTTCGGGGGCCGGGGCAGACGGTGGCCGAGCCCGGAGAGATCCTCACCGAGCTGGTGATTCCGCCGAGGGACCCGCGTCTCGTGGGCGAGTACATCAAGTTCTCGCCGAGGGACATGATGGACTTGGCCTACATCGGCGTGGCAGTGACGCTGGTGCTGGCGGAGAGCGACCGGCGCTGCGAATCCGTGGCCATCGCCCTCGGCGCGGTCTCCCCTACTCCCATGCGCGCACCGCGGGCCGAAGCCGTGCTCCGGGGGCAGGTGCTCACCGAGGAGTTGGCGGAGGAAGCAGGCCGCAAGGCCGCCGAGGAATGCAGCCCCATCAGCGACGTGCGCTCGTCCGCCGACTACCGCCGGGCCATGGTACGGGTGAACACCAAGCGCGCGCTGCTCAATGCCGCCGCGGGCGGCGGCCCGGTGCCGTGGACCAGCCGGCGCGACCGGCGCTATGGCTAGGGACTAGAAGGAGCTTCAGATTCCATGAGCCAACCCATTGAATTCACTTTGAACGGCAAGGCCACGTCGGTGGACGCGCCGGCGCACAGGCTGCTGCTGGACCTGTTGCGGGACGAGATCGGCATGACCGGCACGAAGGAGGGCTGCGGCACCGGCGACTGCGGCGCGTGCACGGTGTACCTCGACGGCAAGCCGGTGAACTCGTGCCTGGTGCTCACGGGCGAGTTGGCGGGCACCGATGTCGTCACCGTCGAGGGGCTCAAGGACGGCGACGCCTACCATCCCATCCAGGCCGCCTTCATCGAGGACGGCGGCGCCCAGTGCGGTTACTGCACCCCGGGCATGCTGATGATGGCCGCGTCTTTCCTCGAGGAAAACCCGGACCCCACGGACGACGACATCCGCTTTGCCCTTTCGGGCAACCTGTGCCGCTGCACCGGATACGTGAAGATCGTCGAGGCGGTCCAGGACGCCGCCGCCGAACTCCGGCGCCGCGCCGGCAAGGGACAGGCCCATGAGTGATCTCAACGATCTCAAGGTGGTCGGCCATCCGGTCACCCGCATCGACGTCGACGAGAAGGTCACCGGGACGGCCACCTACGGGTACGACCTGGTGCTGCCGGACATGCTGCACGGGAAGGTCCTGTTCAGCACCCGGGCGCACGCGCGTATCGTCAGGATCGACCTGGAGAAGGCCCGCAGGCATCCCGGCGTGGTGGCGGCCATCTCCGGCGCCGACACGCCCTGGACCCACGGCGAGTCCGTCAAGGACAAGCCGTTCCTGGCCCAGGGCAAGGTGCGATACATCGGCGAGCCCGTGGCCGCGGTGGCCGCGGTGGACGAGGACACGGCCCAGGCGGCGCTCAAGCTCATCGAGGTCGAGTACGAGGACCTGCCCGCCTACTTCACCCCCGAGGACGCCTGCCAGCCCGGTGCCGTGGCCATCCACGAGGAGTTCGAGAGCTATCGCAAGGCGCCCTTCATCGTCGGCGCGCCCATGCCCAACGTGTGCGAGCACTTCAAGCTGCGCACCGGCGATACCGCCGAGGGTTTCAGGCAGTCGGACATGGTGCTGGAGGAAAAGTACTACGTGCCGATCATCCAGCACGCCGCCATGGAGCCCCATTCGGCCCATGCCCAGGTGGACCCGGACAGCGGACGGGTCACCGTGTGGGTGGCCAACGACGCGCCCTTCCGGGCGCTCACGGAAGTGTCCGAGGCCCTGGGGCTGCCGCAGGAACAGATCCGCCTCATCAACCCGCTCCAGGGCGGCGGCTTCGGCTCCAAGGGCGGGCTCAAGCTCGAGCCCATCGCCATGGGCCTGGCGTTCCAGACCGGCGGGCGGCCGGTGCGGGTGAAATTCAACCGCGAGGAGACCTTCATCTCGACGCTGGTGCGCCACGAGGCCACCGTGCACATCAAGAGCGGGGTCAAGAAGGACGGCACGCTCATGGCCCGTCATATGACGCTCTACTGGGGCGGCGGCGCATACGCCGAGAAGAGCCCCACGGTGTGCATCCGCGGCAGCCTCCCCTCCCCCGGCCCCTACCGCATCCCCCACGTACACGTGGACGGCTACGCGGTCTACACCAACAAACCCGTGGCCGGAGCGTTTCGCGGCTACGGCATCCCCCAGGGCGCCTGGGCCACCGAGCAGCACATGGACGAGCTGGCGCGCCGGCTGGCCATGGACCCGCTGGACTTCCGCCTCAAGAACGTCTTCGTGGACGGCGACATGGCCTACTGGGGCGAGCAACTGCACAACGTCGGCCTCACCGAGACCCTGACCAAGGCGGCGGCGGCCATCGACTGGGGCAAGCCCAAGCCGCCGGGAGTCGGCCGCGGCCTGGCCTGCATCTCCAAGCCAACCCGCTCGCCCACCACCTCCAACGCCGGGGTGCTGGTGGACGCCGACGGCGAGATAACCGTGCTTGCGGGCACGGTGGAGATCGGCCAAGGGTGCAACACGATCCTGGCCCAGGTGGCCGCCGAAGAGATGCGGGTGCCCATCGAGCAGATCAAGGTGGCGCCGCTGGACACCGACGTGATCCCCTTCGACGCCTCCACCACCTCCAGCCGGAGCACCTACCACATGGGCAACGCCGTGCGCCGGGCCGCCATCCACGCCCGGGAACAGCTCCTGGAGATGGCCGCTCCCGCGCTCGAAGGCAAGCGGGAGGAGCTGGTGGTGGCCGGCGGCAAGATCCACCTCCAGGACCACGAGGACATGGCCCTGACCTATGGCGAACTGGTCCGGCGCGGGCTCGGGGGCGAGGCGGTGCTCCGGGGCGACGGCTCCTACACCTACGAGATCGGCAAGGACCTGGACCTGGAGACCGGCCACAGCGACCACGCGTCGGCCTTCTACATGTACGCCACCCAGGCCGCCGAGGTCTCGGTGGACGAGGAGACCGGCCGGGTCCGGCTGCACCGGCTGTCCGCCGCCCACGACGTGGGCAAGGCCATCAACCCGCTCAACTGCGTGGCTCAGATCGAGGGCGGCGTGGCCATGGGCATCGGCTCCGCCCTCCACGAGAACCTGGTCATCGACGAGAACGGAAAAGTGCGGAACCCGTCGTTCCTGGACTACCACCTGGTGACGTCGCTGGACGTGCCCGAGATCATTCCCATCGTCGTCGAGTGCGCCGAGCCCGAGGGCCCCTACGGCGCCAAGGGACTGGGCGAGCCGGGCCTGGCGCCCACCCCCGCGGCCATCGGCAACGCGGTGGCGGACGCCATCAAGTCCCGTATCCGCGATCTGCCGCTGACGCCGGAGCGGGTGTTCTGGGCGCTGGAGGAACGCGACCGGAAGTAGAAACGGTCGGGACCATCGTCATGACGGGTCTCGAGACGCTCGGTAGCCGTCAAACGGGAGCCATGGCCAAGATCCCCGTAGTCATCCTCACGGGCTTTCTCGGAGCGGGCAAGACCACCCTCCTGAACCGCATCCTCACCGCGCCCCACGGCCACCGCATCGCCGTGGTCATCAACGAATTCGGCGAGGTGGGCATCGACCACCATCTCATCGTCGCCTCGGACGAAGAGATCTTCCAGATGAACAACGGCTGCATCTGCTGCACGGTTCAGGGTGACCTGCTGCGGGTGCTGCTGCAACTACTGGAGCGGCGCGACACCTTCGACTATCTGGTGGTGGAGACCTCGGGCCTCGCCGACCCCACGGTCATCGTGCAGACGCTGCTGCTGGACGAACGGATCCGGCTGGACTTCGAGCTGCAGGCGGTCGTCACCGTGGTGGACGGCATGCACATCGAGCAGCAGCTCGCCGCCCAGATAGAGGCCCGCGAGCAGGTCGCCTGCGCCGACGCCATCCTGCTCAACAAGACCGACCTCATCACGCCGGAGGAAGCGGACGACCTGACGGCCAAGCTCGGGGGAATGAATCCCACGGCCCGCTTGACCCCCACCCTCAACGCCGAAGTGGATATCGGCGAGCTACTCGAGATGCACGCCTTCGATCTCGAGGCCAAACGGGAGGCGCTGCGGGACGACCATCACCACGAGCACCAGCCCTCGGTCAAAACCGTCTCCTTCGTGCAGGCCGGAGACCTCAACAAGACCCGCCTGAGCCACTGGTTCCGCTCGGTGCTGGCCGAGAAGGGACCCGACATCCTGCGCATGAAGGGCATCCTCAACATGTATGGCGACTCCCACCAGTTCGTGTTCCACGGGGTGCACAGTCTGTTCCAGGGAAAGCTCGGCCGGGAGTGGGAGGACGGCGAGGAACGCCTCAACCGGCTTGTGTTCATCGGCCGGAACCTGGACGGAGAAGAGCTGCAGGGCGGCCTCAAGACGTGCCTCCGCTCCGAGGACGAGGCCGCCGCCGACGGCGGGCTGGACATCTACCGCGACGTCTCGTCCTTCACCCTCGACCAAATCCGCGTGTGGGTACGGCAGGCCCTGGAGTTCCCGTCCAGGACTCCCATCACCATCAAGGAGGTCCCCTGCGTCCTGCCGGACTGCCCTCCCATCGAAACGGCCATCATGGTTTTCCTGGAGAACGAGCCGCCGCGCTTCTACAAGATCCAGAAGACCATCAACGAGGTCAACTTCGACAGCGTCTACAACCTTATCGCGAACCCGATGCCGTGCTGCTAGCGCGGCCGCTACAGGTCGCGCCTGCCGTCCAGGGCTTCGCCCAGGGTGCCTGCGTCGGTGTACTCGATCTCGCCTCCCATGGGGAGGCCGCGGGCGATGCGGGTGATGCGGATGCCCAGGGGCTTGATCATCTTGGCGAGGTAGAGGGCGGTGGCGTCGCCTGCCCGGGTGGCGTTGGTGGCGGCGATGACTTCGGCGGGCGGGTTGGCGCGGAGCCGCGTCATCAACTCCTTGATCTTGAGGGCGTCCGGGCCGACGCCGTTCAGCGGGAAGATGGCTCCGTGGAGCACGTGGTAGAGGCCCTTGTATTCGGCGGAGCGTTCCACCGCCATAAGGTCCGAGGGCTCCTCGACGACGCAGATGGTGGAGGTGTCCCGGGCCGGGTCGCGGCAGACCTTGCACGGGACCACCTCTTCCCTTCCCGGCGGGATCTCACTCAGCCCGAAGCACTGGGGACAGAGGCCCATCTCCTGCTTGAGCTTCTCCATGCTGCCCGACAGCGCCAGCACCGCTTCCTTGCGCTCCTTCAGCAGGTGGAAGGCGAGCCTGCCGGCCGTCTTCTCGCCGATGCCGGGCAGCTTGGACAACTGCTCGATGACCCGGGCCAGCGGTGCCGGGTAACCGTTCATGGAGTGATCCCGGGAATCTTGAACCCTCCGGTGAGCTTGCTCATCTCTTCGGAGGCCATCTCGCGGGCGCGCCTGAGTCCCTCGTTGACCGCCGCCCGCACCAGGTCCTCCAGCATCTCCACTTCCTCGGGATCGATGACCGCGGGGTCCACCTTGATGGAGGAGAGCATGAACTGCCCGTTGACCGTGACCCGCACCATGCCGCCGCCGGAGGTGGCCTCCACGGTCTTCTTGGCCAGGTCCTCCTGGATCTTCGCAAGCTTCGCCTGCATTTCCTGGGCCTGCTTCATCAGCCCGCCCATGCCGCCGAAACCCTCACTCATGAAACCACTCCCTTCACGGTACGCTACTTGACCGAACCCCCGAAGATCCGCTGTGCCTCGTCGACGATGTCCACCGTGCCGTCGTCGTCACCGTCCTGGGCCGTCCCGGTGCCGCCCTGCCCGCCCGAATCCGCCGCCACGGCGACGGTCATCGGGCGTTTGAAGTAGCGTGCAAGGAACCCTTCGAGCAACGCTACCGTCTCCCTGTCTGCAAGATACCTTAGATGAAAGCCCTCTTCGAGTCCCAGCCTCACGTTGTCGCCCGAGAGTTCCAGCAACCTGGCTTGTTGCAGGGAGGAGCCCAGCATGGGCTTCTCGCCGTTGACGAATTCCACGAACCCGTTCCAGCCGGCGGGGGTCGGTTCGGTGGGCTCGTCCGCGAGCGGCGGCGCGGGTGTCCTCGTGTCTTCCGCGCTACGGTCCGGCGGTGTCGCCGGGTCGGCTTGGGGCGGCATCGCATCCTGGGGGGCTGCCACGGCGGGGCGCGGGGCCTCCTCGCGAAACGCTGCCCTGCCCGGCCGCATGTCGACTCCCATTGACCTCTGCTCCCGCTCAGCCGCCCCCCCGGGCTCGTCGGACGCGCCGGCGTCGAGCTTCCGTTCCAGCCGTCGCAACTCGTCGATGGCGTCGGTGATGTTCACGGTGCGCGGAAGCGTCGCCACCCGCACCAGCGCTACTTCGAGATCGAACCGCGGATAGGGTGAACGGGACACGATGTCGTCGCCCTGCACCACGAAGCGGTAGAAGTTGATGAGGGTCTCGGGGTCGACGTCCCGAGCCTGCTCGCGCAGCAAGGCCATTTCCTCGGCGGTCAGGTCCATGAGCCGTCGGGACCCCGTATCCGGACCTGCGCCCGGCGTCGCGGTCCGCGCATCCATCAGGCGCAGCACCAGGAGGTTGCGGAAATGCTCCACCAGCTCCCGCGACAGAGCGGCCAGGTCCACCCCGTGGGTAGCCACCTCCGCCACCAGGTCGAGACACGCCGCGGGGTTCCCGGCGATGATCGCCGCGGAAACCTCGTACAGCACGCGCCGCTCGGCCACTCCCAGGATGTCCCGAAGCAGCGGCTCGTCCACGGTACCGTCCGCTTCCGGGTCCGCGAACGAGAGCACCTGCTCCAATAGCGACTGGGCGTCGCGCATGCTGCCCTGGGCCGCGCGGCTCAGGAGCGTCAACGCTCCGTCCGTGATGTTCAGCCCCTCCACCTCCGCGATTTGCCGCAAGCGCTCGTGGATGTCCTGAACTCCGATGCGCCGGAAGTCGAAGCGCTGGCAGCGCGACAGGATGGTCTCCGGAAGGCGGTGCACCTCGGTGGTGGCGAGGATGAACTTGGCGAAGTCCGGTGGCTCCTCCAGGGTCTTTAAGAGCGCGTTGAAGGCGTCCCTGGTGACCTGGTGCACCTCGTCGATGATGTAGACCTTGAAGCGTGCAGCGGCGGGCTTATAGCGCACGTTCTCGATGATTTGCCGGACCTCGTCGATGCCTCGGTTCGATGCGCCGTCGATCTCGTAGACGTCGAGGGAGCCCCCGTCCGCGATCTCCCGGCAACTCGGACACTCGTTGCACGGCGTCGGCGTAGGTCCGTTCACGCAGTTCAATGCCTTGGCCAGGATGCGCGCGGCGCTGGTCTTGCCCACGCCGCGCACTCCGGTGAACAGATAGCAATGGGCGATGCGTTCGCTCTGGATGGCGTTGGTGAGGACGCGCGCGATGTGCTGTTGTCCCACCATGTCCGCGAGGCTCTGCGGACGCCACTTGCGCGCCAGGACAAGGTAGGACATGACCCTAAGGACCGCTCCGGGTGCCCGCGGCAGGCTTTCGAGGCACCCCTCAGAAAGTGACCGATCCGCCGCGCCTCCGCGACGGCTCCCGCTTGCGCGGCTGGATGCTCATTGCCGACAGCCAGGCTTCCCCGTGGCACAGGGGCGGTCCGCTACCGCTGCTTCCTTCCGGACCTGACGGGGTTTGCGGGACCCACTTGCACGGGACCCGACTGCCAGCAATCAACATCCTGGGCAACCACTTCCGTCGCCCCGAGGGGAACCTGTATCTAACAGATTTTGCCTCGCACGGCCAACGAAAACCCGGCCACGTCAATACATCCCGGCCCTGGGTACCGTCAAGTGTTCCCGGCGAATCGCAGGCAGGTTTCTCCAACTGTTTGACGGGACCTGGTTCTATACGCTACATTCAAATTTGGCCTGCTCCTGACCTTTCAAAGAGGGCTTGCATCAAATGGAATACATCGACATTGCCAAGATGGCAGGTGCATTTTCCGTTCCGTTGGTCGCCGTGGCCGCACTCTTCTACCAGATCATGTTGCACAGTCTGAGGCCGCTACGTGACGACCTGAACGCCCTGCGTGACGACTTGAATGCAGTTCGTCAGGACGTGCATTCACTCCGTAAGGACGTGCATTCCATCGACGTTCGGTTGGCGAGGGTCGAGGAAGCTGTCAAGAATCGGGCTTAGGCGAACTCCCCTTGCGCGAACAATCAACGCGCAAACCGCGGCGCGGGACGTCCCTCAGTAAACGCCGGGAACGATCCGGTACTTCACCCGTGCCTGGTACTCCGCCCACTTGTCGGCGCCGTATTTCTCGGCGCAGTGCTTGTCGTCATCGAGTTGACGGTAGGTGAACAGCGAGACGATGAAGACGAAGTAGGTCCAGGCCCACGGATTGGTGAAGTAGCCGAACGACAGGGCGATCGACAGGGCAAGGAACCCCTCGCCCAGGTAGTTGAAGTGGCGGGCGACGCCCCACAGGCCGCTGCACAGGATCTTGCGGTCACCGGCCTGGATGTACTCGGGCTCTATGAAGCCGAGAAACCGGCGATCGGGCCATCGCTTGAACGTGTATTTCTGCATGTTGGCGCCGCGTGAGATGCCCCAGCCGAACAGGAACAGCGCGGCCGTTCCGATGAGCCAGACATACGTCCACGCCGGCGAGAATCCGGGGTCCGGATAAGCGGCCATGCCCCACAAAGGGAGGATGAACAGCCATCCGTAAACCACGAAGCAGCCCCAGAACAACTTGAACCCGAGATTCTCGTGGATCAGGTCGTAGGTATAGAGCTGGACGCGCTCGAAGATGCAGTAGTCCAGTATGTAGAACGTGAAGAATGCCGCGTACAGGAAAACGCCCGGATTGGCGTCTTCGCCAAAGAGCTCGTAGTGGTACACGGCCCCGGACAGGGCGTTGAGCGACAACATCGTCCCGCCCACGACATAGAGATACATCTTTACGTCGAAGCGTTCCTTGAAGAACGACAACTCCTGGGCCCGGCCAAACCACAGCGCCAGGATGGGGTTCTTCACCTTGCCTTGCGGCTGGCTGAGCACCGCAATGACGGTAACGATGGTGGCGAAGACCGACCCGCCGGCCACGGCATAGATCGAGGAGCGGTAGAACCAGTCTCGCGGCATCCCGGTGAGCTCGAAAGCCCACACGATCAGCGCGATGGCAAACACCAGGAGGCCGTTCAGCCGGTAGTTGCGGGGCTCACCGGTCTCCGGATTGATGACATAGCCCGGAACCCGCCTTCCCGGCAGCACGAGCTGCGCCAGGAAGAACACGGCGAAGACCGCCAGCGGGGTGAGGAACCCGGCAGTCGCTTCCGTTCGGGAAAGCTCGAAGAGGTGGCCAATGCCGAGCCATTCAATCATGAGGGAATGTCTCATCCTCCATTTTCCCAGTTCAGAAACCCGTACGTAGCCAAGTAGCACGACCAAGTGAACACGGTGCAGCTGTGGAAAGCGGGGTTTGCGGTTGAACGTGATAATTGTTGGCGGAGAGGGAGGGATTCGAACCCCCGTTACCCGTAGGTAAACCTGATTTCGAGTCAGGCGCCTTCAACCGGACTCGGCCACCTCTCCGCGGTTGGATCTCTAGCGTAGCATGGCGTTTGTCGGTTGGGAACTCAGCCGCGGTTTGACGGGGCGTTCACCGAGCGGCACGCTTCCGCCTGCCCTTCCCCTCCCGGATTGCCTCCCCGCCTCATCGGTGCTAGGCCGTGGGGAGGCCTCGCGCGTCCTTCACTGCCATGAAACACAGGGTCGTATACCTGCTCGGTCCCGAGCGTATCGAAGTGCGCGAAGAACCCGTACCTGCGCCCGACGAGGGGGAGTTGTTGGTGCGAATTCGAGCGGCGACCACGTGCGGGACGGATGTGAAGGTGTTTCGGCGGGGCGGGCATCCGCGGATGTTGCGGGCGCCGACGCCGTTCGGGCATGAATTCGCGGGGTCGGTGGAGGCGCTGGGTGCCGGCGTGTCCGGTTACGAGACGGGCGACCGGGTGGTGGTGGCCAACTCGGCGCCGTGCGGGCGCTGTGCGTACTGCGAGGCGGGGCGGGAGAACCTTTGCCGCCACCTTGAGTATATCAACGGCGCCTACGCGGAGTACATCCGGATTTCCAGGCGGTTCGTCGAGGTCAGCACGTACCGTCTTGATCCGGCCCTTCCCTACGAGATAGCGGCGCTGGTGGAGCCGTTAGCCTGCGTGATCCATGGGGTCGACGCCAGCAGGCTGGACGACGGCGCCGACGTCCTCGTCCACGGAGCGGGACCCATCGGGCTGTTGCTTACCGCGGTGCTAGCGGTCCGCGGCCACGGCGTGGTGGCGGCTGACCCCAACCCGCACCGGCTCGACGTGGCGCGGACCCTTGGCGCGCGGGACACGGTGGCGGTGGCCCGTGGCGGCGGCGCGGCCGACCTCCTGCGAGCCCGTTCACGGCATGGCGACGGCTTCGACTGTGCCATAGACGCCACCGGCATACCCGAGGTGTGGCAGGACGCGGTGGCCTGCGTGCGCCCCGGAGGCGTGGTCAACCTGTTCGGCGGCTGCGCGCCGGGGACGACGATTCCCTTGGACACGGCTTCGGTCCACTACAACGAGCTTACCGTCATGGGCTCATATCATCATCGGCCGGCCACGGTCGCTCAAGCCCTGGAGATGCTGAGCCGGAAGACGCTGGACCCGCGTCCCCTTCTGTCCGCGGAGGTGCCGCTCCAGGACCTGGAGAAGGCTTTGCGGTCGATGATGGCGCGGGAGGCGCTCAAGGTAGTGGTGCGGCCTTGACGCGGCTCGCCGTTGGCGCGTGTCACACGACCCGCCGCCGCAGATACGCGCTCAGGTAGTCCACCCCCGTCACCAGCACGTACAGGGCGATGAGCAGCGTCAGGAGCTGCTGTTCCAGGAACAGGCTCATGGCGATGTGGATGCGCTGGCCGAGGCCGCCGGCGCCGACGAAGCCCAGCACGGCGGCGACGCGGATGTTCACCTCCCAGCGGTAGAGCGTGTAGGAGATGAACTGCGGCAACACCTGGGGCAGGATGCCGTAGAACAGGATCTGTATCTTGCCGGCGCCGGTGGACTGGAGCGACTCGACGGGTTGCAGGTCCACGTCCTCCAGCACTTCGGCGAAGAGCTTCCCGAGCACCCCGCCGGTGTGCACGCCGAGAGCCAGCACGCCCGGAAACGGGCCCAGTCC
Organism: Deltaproteobacteria bacterium; assembly: GCA_028818775.1. Lineage (NCBI taxonomy): Bacteria > Pseudomonadati > Myxococcota > Myxococcia > Deltaproteobacteria bacterium. The sequence goes on from JAPPNE010000048.1 coordinate 50,939, forward strand.
CACAAGAAAGACGAAGACCAGCGCCCACAGCATTTCCGGGATGGTGCGCAGGAAGTTCAGGATCGCCTTGGCCGCGAGGTACGGAATACGCCGCAGTGCACCGAAGCTCCGCCGGGGCTCCATCTCGTAGAGCAGGCCCGCGTACACGAGGTTGCGCGCGCCGAAGAAGGCCAGCGACAGTGCGATGACCGCCGACAGCACGGTGCCGACCAGGGAGATGGCCAGGGTTTCCCACGCCCCGGCCACGGCATCGGCCACCACCTTGGACGAGAGGTCTGGTGGGAAGAGCCGCTGCACGTACTCGGCGATGGCGCCGCCGCCGTCGGCGCTGAAGAGCATGCCGAGGTTGATCTCCGATCCCTGATAGCTCCATACGAAGAGAGCCGCCAGGAGGCCCAGCATCACATAGGTGGAGACGCGCGAGCGCTCGCGCGCTCCGGCCCTGAGCGCCCGCACCTCGTCCATCGTCGCCGCGGTTTGATGCGACGGCGTCACAGCAGCGACCTCACCTTCGCGCTCACGTAGTCCGCTCCCGCCACCAGCGCGAAGAGGATGAGCAGCAGGGTCGTGACCTCGTGGAAGTTGAACATGCGGATGGAGATCTGGATCTGCTGGCCGATGCCGCCCGCGCCCACGAGGCCCAGGATGGCCGAGGTCCGCACGGCGCACTCCCAGCGGTACAGGGTGTACGAGGTGATGTTGGGCAGCACCTGCGGGAACCAGCCGTAGAAGAAGATCTGCAGGCGCCCCGCGCCCGTGGACTGGATGGCTTCCAGCGGCCGCTCGTTCACCGATTCGAAAATCTCGGAATACACCTTGCCGAGCATGCCGCCGTAGGCCACGCCGATGGCGAGCACGCCGGGGAACGGCCCCAGGCCCACCGCGCGCACGAACATGAAGGCCCAGACGAACTCCGGGATGCAGCGGAACAGGCTCAGCAATGCCCGCGCCAAGCCGTAGAGGCAGACCTTGAGGCCGTGTCTCAGGCCGGCGTTGCGGAACTCGGTCTCATGGAGGATGCCCTGGAAGCTGAAGGTGCTGGTGGCCAGCAGGCCCAGCGGAAAGCCGATCAGCACCGCGATCAGCGTTCCCATGACCGAGATCTGGATGGTCTCGATGGTCGGCCGCACCATGAGTTCCAGGAACTCCCAGGACAGCTCCGGCGGATACATGCCGGTGACGAACCGCCACAAGTGCTCGCGGCCCTCGGCCTCGAAGAAGATTCCCAGGTCGACTTCGGCCCGGCGCCAGCTATCCGCCAGCAAAATCAGGAAAAGACCGCCGAATACGTAGGGGAAGACGGATCGGGACCCCAAGGTCCGGGAAAGAGCGCTGGTGGACACCGAGTCAGATCTCGACGCGCGGATGTTCCTCTTCCGGTCCATACGCGCGGCCGTTGGCGCCGTTTGCCGGTGCGTGGCCGGAGTAAAGCTCCTGCAAAAGCTCGGGGGTCACGTCGGCCGTAGCGGTATCGAAGAGCTTCACGCCCTGCTTCATGCCCACGACCCTGGGGAAGTAGGACAGGGCGAGGTCTGTGCTGTGCAGGTTCACCATCAGGGTCTTGCGTGTCTGCTCGCTGATGGCGATGAGCAGCTTGATGATGGTCTCGGCCAGGGACGGGTCCACCGACGACACGGGCTCGTCGGCCAGGATCACCTCGGGGTCCTGCATCAGCACGCGGGCGATGGCCACGCGCTGCTGCTGCCCGCCGGACAGCTCGTCCGTGCGGCTGAAGAGCTTCTCGGCGATGCCCACGTCGGCGAGCGCCCGGTGGGCGGCCTCCAGGTGAGCGGGGCGCACCAGGGACGCCAGGGAGCCTAGCAGCGACCAGCTCCCCAGCCGCCCGGAAAGCACGTTGTGGACCACGCGCAGGCGCGGCACCAGGTTGTGCTGCTGGTAGATGGTGCCGATGCGCCGGCGCATCTCCCGCAGACGGCGGCCGTACAGCTCGCGCACCTCCTCGCCGTCGATGCGCAGCCGGCCCGAGGTGGGCCGGATGGTGCAGTTGAGCATGCGGAAGAGCGTGGTCTTCCCCGCCCCGCTGGGTCCGATGAGGGCGACCCGCTCGCCCTGGGCCACCGTCAGGTCGAACCCTTCCAGGGCCACCTGGCGGCGTCCGAATTCCTTGCGGACGCTCTCCAGGTGGTATTGGTGCGGCGCCGTCAATTCACCTTCAGCATGCCGGCCGCGATGGCCGCCTTCCTGATGCCGTCCCAGTCCGAATCCTTGGCGGGAATGAACTTGCGGGTGCGCTGCAGGTCCATGATCTCCTTGTGTGCGGGTTTGGCGTAGTCGAGCTTCAGGAGCGCCTGCTTGAACTTCTCGCGGACCTCCTCGGAAACGCCGCCCCGGGCCACCCACACGTAGTCGACGTACGGCGGCGTAGTCCAGAACACGTGGACCTTTCCGGTGTCGATCTTCTTGTTGTCGACCAGCTTCTTCCACACCAGGAAGTTGAGGGCGCCGGCGTCTACCCGGCCCGCCGCGACCCAGGCGGCGGTGGCGTCATGCGCACCGCTGAAGCCGAACTTGTTGAAATCCCGCTCGGGCTCCACGCCGGCCGCCTTGAGGAAGTGACGCGGCATCAGGTGCCCGGAGGTGGAGCTGACGCTGCCGAAAGCGAAGGTCTTGCCCTTGAGGTCGGCCAGTTCCTTGATGCCGGAGTCCGTACGCGTGACGAACACGCTCTTGAAGCTCGCGTCCTCCTCGCGCATGGCCAGCCGTGTGGCCCCCTGGGCGCGCTCAACTGCCTGGACCGAGGTGAAGCCGCCGTACCAGACGATGTCGAGGCGGTTCGCCGCCAACCCTTCCACGGTGGCCGCGTAGTCCACCACCGGAACGAACTTGACCTCCACGCCCACTTCCTTTGCGATATAGTCGGTGAAGGGCTTGTACTTGCGCAACAGCTCCTGCGGATCCTCGTCCGGGATCGCCGACACCCGCAGCGTGTCCGCCGCGGCAATCCCGCATACCGTCCAGACAACCAGAACCATCACGGCCAGCAGCCGCGCCAACTTACTTCTCATCGCGATACCTCCCGGAGTATTGTTTCGGTTGAGTGGATATCAAGATGACCTATATGTCAAATAGACGTTAGCTATGAGCCACGGGTTCCCATAGACGGGTCCGTGGCGCACGGTTCAGGAACTGCACGAACGCCCGCGGCACCGGCGCCAGCGGGCGTTCGCGGTGGGTCACCTGGTAGAAGGGGCGCACCAGGTCCAGGCCCTTGACGCGCACCTCCTTGATCAGGCCCTGCTGGACTTCGCGCCTGATGGCGGCGCGGGAAAGGACGGAGAACCCGAACCCCTCCATGAGCGCCTCCTTGACCGCGGCGGTGCTGCCGAGCTCCATTCCCACCTTGAGGAACCGCTCTGGCTCCTCGCCGCGCCTGACCACGAGCTGCAGGAACGAGCGCAGGGTCCCGGACCCGCCCTCCCGGGAAATGAACGGCTCCTTGCCGAGGTCCTGGAGCGCCACCTGTTTCAGGCCCGCCCAGCGGTGGTTCGCGGGCACCGCCACGATCATCTCGTCCTGCCACGTCTTGCGATACCTGAGCCGCTCGTCGCGCGTACGGAAGCCCGTGAAGCCCAGCTCCAGCGTGCCGTCGAGGATCGCCGCCACGATGGCCGCCGAATCGCCGATGCGGAGCACCGGACGCACGTCCGGAAAGCGCGCCACGAAGCTTCCCAGCACGCCCGGCAGGATGTATTCCCCCGGGACGTTGCTGCCGCCCAGCCGCAACTCCCCTTCCACCTTCCCCTGGATGCGGTCCAGCGCCGCCAGCGCCTGGTTCTTGAGCTTCAGCACGGCGCCGGCCTGCTCGTACAGCATCCATCCCGTGGAAGTCAGGTCGAACCTGCCGCCGGAGCGCCTGAAGAGCTTGCAGCCCAGTTGCTGCTCGAGGGACTGGACGTGCGCGGTCACCGTGGGCTGCCTGAGGGAAAAATGCTCCGCCGCGAGTGAAAAGCTGCGCAGCTCCGCCACCCAGTAGAAGACCTCGAGCTTGCGCAGGTCCAGGTCTCTGGAAGTCTTGGCCATACTCTCTCTCCCCCGTGTCTCGCGCGCCCCGTCGGAGCCAGGCATATTCGAAAGTCGGAGCCCGTTGCCATGCACAACCAACCCGGTTAGTGTAGTCTCGCCATGAAGATATCGCCCCTCGCCGACTTCCACAAAGAGAACCGCGCACGCTTCGTCGAAAGAGAAGGCTGGACCCTGCCGGACCACTTCGGCGACCCCGCCGCGGAGTACGACGCCGTGCGCACGCACGCGGGCTGGCTGGACCTGGCGGACCGCGCGGTCCTCGAAGTGACCGGACCCGACAGCGTGGAGTGGCTCCAGGGGATGCTCTCCAATGACGTCCAGGACCTGAAACCCGGCACCGGCGTGCCCGCGGCCGTGCTGAACATCCAGGGGAAGATCCTGGCGGACGTGAGCGTGCTGCGCACGGAGAACGGGTTCCTGGTGATGCTGGACGAACCCTTGGCGTCGGGCGTGGTGGAGCACTTGAACCGCTACCTGATCGCGGACGAGGTGGAGATCGTCGATCTCTCCGCCTCGGCTTCGGTGGTATCCCTCCAGGGTCCGGAGGCCGCCACAGGCTTGGCGGGCGTTCTGGGCCTCGACGCGGCGCCGGCGGAAAAGCTGTCCCACGCGGAAGTGGCGCACGCAGGCGGACGCCTCCGCGTCATCCAGGCATCGCACACGGGCGAGCCCGGGTTCGACCTCATGGTGCCGAAGGACCATCTCCAGGGTTTGGCCGAGCTGCCCGCGGCCCGCGCCATTCCATGGATCGGCATTCGCGCCCGGGAGACGCTGCGCATCGAGGCCGGCATTCCCCGCTACGGCATCGACATGGACGCGGACACCCTCCTGCTCGAAACCTGCCTGGACGACGCCGTCAGCTTCACCAAGGGCTGCTACCTCGGGCAGGAAACCGTGGAGCGCATCCACTCCCGCGGCCACGTGAACCGCAAGCTCACGGGCCTCAAGGTAGAGGGCGCCGAAGCGCCGGCCGCCAGCGACTCCGTCGTCGACGGCGACCGCACCCTGGGCCGCGTCACCAGCGCCGTCGCCTCCCCCCGGTTCGGCTGCGTCATCGCCCTCGGCTACCTGCACCGCGACTACCTGGAACCGGGCACCTCCGTGGCCATCGAGCACGGCGGACAAGCCGTCCCCGCGACGGTGCAAGCCCTCCCCTTCTGAGCCGCCATCCACGGCGGCGCAAAAAAGGGGCGACGCACATGCGCCGCCCCTTTTCCTTGCAAGTTCCCGTCGCGAGGGCCGCCCGCTACAGCTTGTCGAGCTCCGCCAGCAGGTCCTGGTTCTCGGGAATGCCGCTCTCGTAGAGCTTGGCGTAACGCACGGTTCCCTCTTTGTCGATGATGAAAACCGCCCGCTTGGGAAAGCCCTGGGGGCGCAGGCAGTCGTACTGCTCGCAGACCTCCCCGTGGGGCCAGAAATCGGAGAGCATCGGGAAGCTGATGCCGCCCATCTTCTCCGCGAACGCCTGGTGGGCGAAAACCGAATCCACGCTTACGCTCAGCACCTGAGCGTCTTTGGCCTCGAAGCTGCTCTTGTCAGCCTCGAAGTTGCTCAACTCCCTCTGTCAGCCGCCGGTGAAATCCAGCGGATAGAACGCCAGCACGACGTTCTTCTTGCCCGCGTAGTCGCTCAGGGACACCTTTTCGTCCCGGGACACCGGCAGGCTGAAGGCTGGGGCCTTCTCCCCTACACTTGGCATCGCCATCCAACGGTCTCCTTTCCGATGATGTGTTGAATCGCGGCTTAACACATTTGTTCCGGCCAATAAAGACGGCCGAAATCCCTGAGGGCTTCCGTGGTGCTGTGGAAGGCGAGTTCGTCCCAGGGTATGCGCGCGGGCGGGAAGACCCCGGCCTCGGTGCTCTCGTCGCCCGCGGCCAGTTCGCCGCCGACGACGTCCGCCACGTACACGATGATGACGTTGGGGTTCCCGGTATAGGAATAGACCCCCAGGAGCGACCGGGTCACCACCTCGAGGTGGCTTTCCTCCCGAGTCTCGCGCACCGCCGCCTCGGCGGTGCTCTCGCCGCGATCGACGTAGCCCCCCGGGAAGACCCATTTGCCCATGGCGGGCTCGATGCCGCGGCGCAGCAGCACGACGCCGCCGTCGAGCACGCACACGGCGCCGGCCACGACCTTGGGGTCCTGGTAGAAGATGAAGGAGCACTTGTCGCACACCAGCCGCTCGGGTTCGCTTTCCTTGAGGACACGCGGCGACAGGCTCCCCGCGCAACGCGGGCAGAAGCGGTAGCGGGCTCCTCCGTGGTGGTGGTTTCCGTGGTGGTGATGAGGGTCGTGAGTCGCCATGATTCTCTTCCCGTTTCAGCCCGCCTTCCGCTTCCCTTTCCGGGGAGCCGCGGATGCCGGCGTGGCCAGTCCGACGGCACGTTTAAGGCGAGTCTCCTCTTCCGCCGTGAGCGGCCTTATCTCGCCGCTCTCCAGGGTACCGAGGGCGATGGGGCCGAAGCGGACGCGCACGAGCCGCTCCACGGTGTGGCCCACCGCTTCCACCATCCGCCGGATCTCCCGGTTGCGGCCCTCGCGCAACTCAACCCGGAGCCATACCTTCTGCTTGAGGCGCCGCGCGACCCTCACGGCCGCGGGCGCGGTCACGCCGTCGTCCAGCCGTACCCCCCGGCGCAGCCGTTCCAGTTGCACTTCCGACGGCATGCCGCTCAGCTTCACCTCGTAGGTCTTGGGCACGCCGTAGCGGGGATGGGTCAAGCGATGGGCCAGGTCGCCGTCGTTGGTGAGCAGCAACAGACCCGAGCTGGCGTAGTCCAGCCGGCCCGCCGGAACGACGCCCGCACTGTAACCCGCCAGGCGCAGGTAGTCGGCCACCGCGGGCCGCCCTTCCGTGTCGCGCATGGTGGTGATGACGCCGGCGGGCTTGTGGAACGCGAGACAGACGCGCGCCGGAGCGGGCCGCAGCATCCGTCCGTTCACCCGGATGTTGTCGCGGGCGGCGTCCGCCTTGGTGCCCACCTCCAGGACCCGCTCCCCGTTGACCGTCACGCGGCCTTCGAGAATCCACTGTTCCGCCTGGCGGCGGGACGCGAGTCCGGCGTGGGCAATGATGCGCTGAAGGCGTTCCACGCGATCACTCCCCCTCCGAAGACTCGGTGTCGCGCAGCGCCCAGGTCATGTCCTCCATCTCTTCCAGGGTCGGGAGGCTCGCCAGGTCCTTCAGGTTGAAGGCTTCCAGGAACTCGCGGGTGGTGCCGTAGAGGAACGGCTTGCCGGCCACGTCCTTGCGCGCCACGATGCGGATCATGCGGCGCTCCAGCAGCGTGGCCACGACGCCGTCGACGTTGACGCCGCGGATCTCTTCGATCTCCGCGCGGGTCACGGGCTGCCTGTAGGCGATGATGGCCAGGGTCTCCAGGTTGGCCCGGCTCATGCGCGCGGGCCTGACCGCGGTGAGCCGGCGCACGTATTCGGCGTGCTCCTTGGCGGTGCGCAACTGGTAACCGTTGGCGACCTCCGCCAAGCGCAACCCCCGGCCCGTATGCTCGTACTCGTGGCGCAGGGCTTCCAGCGCATCGATGATCTCCTTGCGCGGAACCTCGCCCACCGCGTTCTGCAGCCGCTCCGCGGACACCGGCCCGTCGGCAGCGAAAAGGAGGCTCTCGACAACCGCCCGCAGCCGCTCACTCTCCATAGTCACCCTCCCGCGACTCCGCCTCCAGGGCCGCGCTGGCCTCGGAGAGGGACAGCATGGGCTCCATCACGATGGGACCCAGGCGTTCTTTCTGCACCGCGTGCACCGCGCGGATGCGGATGAGCTCCAGCAGCGCCAGGAAAGTGACCACCACGTCCATGCGCGAGCGCGCCGCGTCGAACAGATCGTGGAACCGCACCGACGACCGGCGGTGCAGGGTATCGAGGATATGCGTCATGCGCTCGCGTACGGACGCCGTTTCCTGCACCACCGTGTGCACCGACGGTCCCGGGAACCGTTCCAGCACCTTTTGCAGCGCGGATACCAGGTCGAACACGGAGAGCTGCTCGAAGCTGACCTCCGTGACCGGGGTGGACCGTCCCCGGCGGGCGAACACGTCGCGGTTCAGGATCTCGCGCTCTTCGAGTTCCCGCGCGGCGTTCTTGAAGCGCTCGTATTCCAGCAGACGGCGGACCAGCGCCTCGCGGCTGTCGAGGCCCTCGTCGTCGTCCTCGCCCTCTTCCTCCTCCGGCGGCAGCAGGGTCTTGGACTTGATATGGAGGAGCGTCGCCGCCATGACCAGGTACTCTCCGGACAGGTCGAGGTCGAGACCCTGCATCAACTCCAGGCAGGCGAGGTACTGCTCGGTGATGGACGCGATGGGGATGTCGACGATGCTGATCTCGTTCTTGCGGATGAGGTGGAGCAGCAGGTCCAACGGGCCTTCGTAGATCTTCAGTTGGACTTGTACCGCCATGATGGGGACAATCTCCCTGTCCGGGCCGCGCGCGCGCCGCCAGGCCCGTACCGCATGCACGGGGAGCAAAATCAGAGCGTCAACGCCGAGCGCACCTCGCTCATGGTCGCGGCGGCCTGCTCGCCCGCCACCCGGTTGCCTTCCGCGATCACGTCGCGGATGTCGTCCGGATGCTTCTCGTATTCGGCCTTCTTCTCCCGGAAGGGGGCGAGGTCGTCGACGACGTGGCGGATCATCACCTTCTTGCAGTCCAGGCAGCCGATGCCGGCGCTCCGGCATCCCTCCGACACCTCTTCGATCTCCTCCGGGGTGCAGTAGATCTTGTGCAGGTTGAAGGCCGGACACTTCTCCGGCTCGCCCGGGTCGGTGCGCCGGGCGCGCGCGGTGTCGGTCACCATGCGGCTCAGCTTGCGCTCGATGGTCTCCGGCGGGTCCGAGAGCAGCACGGAGTTGCCGTAGCTCTTGCTCATCTTGCGCCCGTCCAGGCCCGGCAGCCGCTGGGTTTCCGTGAGCAGCACCTCGGGCTCGGGGAAGATCGGACCGTAGAAGCTGTTGAAGCGCCGCACGATCTCCCGCGTCAGCTCCACGTGGGGCGCCTGGTCCACTCCCACGGGCACGCGGTGCGCCTTGTACATGATGATGTCGGCGGCCTGGAGCACGGGATAGCCGAGGAAACCGTAGGTGGAGAGGTCGCGCTCGCTCAACTCGCGCATCTGTTCCTTGTACGTGGGGTTCCGTTCCAGCCAGGAAACCGGCGTCAGCATGGACAGCAGCAGGTGCAGCTCCGCGTGCTCCTTGATGTCCGACTGGCGGAAGATGGTGCACCTGGCGGGGTCGAGGCCGACGCTCAACCACTCCGCCACCATGGCCTCGGTGCCTTCCCGGATGGCGTCCGGCGACTGGTAGTCGGTGGTGAGCGCGTGCCAGTCGGCGACGAAGAAGAAGCAGCGATAGCTCTCCTGCAGCCTGGCCCAGTTGCGCAGGGCCCCATGGAGATGGCCGAGGTGCAGAAGTCCGGTGGGGCGCGCCCCGCTTACGATGGTTTGCATGAGCCCCAGCTTACACGACTCCGACGATGACGGCCAGAAACCAGATCACGAAGTCCATGATCGGCACGAGGGTGTAGTCGAGCGCTCCCACCATCAGCAGCGCCACCACGATGATGAACCCGAAGGGCTCGATACGGTCCACCAGGGAGGCCTGGGGCTCCGGCAAAAGGCCCACCAGCACCCGGCCTCCGTCCAGCGGCGGCACGGGCATGATGTTGAACACCGCCAGCATCACGTTGATGCGCACGCTGGTCAGCGCCATGTACCACAGGTAGGAGGACACCGTGCCGGCGACGGCGCCGCCGCTCATGATGATGAGCTTCACCACGATCAGGCTCAACAGCGCCAGGAGGATATTGGTGCCCGGCCCGGCCAGGGCCACGCGAACCATGTCGCGGCGAGGGTCCCGGAGGTTGTCGAAATTGACCGGCACGGGCTTGGCGTAACCGAAGACCGGGCCGCCCGCCCAGATGAGCAGCGCGGGCAACAAAACCGTGCCGACGATGTCGATGTGAGAGATGGGATTGAGCGTCAGCCGTCCCATGATGGCAGCCGTAGGGTCTCCCAGCCGGCAGGCCACCCACCCGTGCGCCACCTCGTGAAAGACGATGGCGACGAGCACGGGGAATGCCCAGATTGAGAGCTGCCACAGGAAGTCTTGAGGCATCGGACTTTCTTAAGGGACGGGCCGCGAAAACACAACGTATCCGTTTCAATTCTCCCCGTCCGGGGCCTCGCGCGGGTGGAAGCGCCGGTGCACCTGCTTGACGCGGCTACGGCTCACGTGGGTGTAGATCTGCGTGGTGGTGATGTCGGAATGGCCCAGCATGGACTGCACGGCGCGCAGATCGGCGCCGCCCTCCAGCAGGTGCGTGGCGAAGGAGTGCCGCAGGGTGTGAGGGGTCACCCGGTGCTGCAGCCCCGCGCGCAAGGCATAGCCCCGCAAGAGCTTCCAGAATCCCTGCCGCGTGAGCGGCTTGCCCGAACGCGACAGGAACACGTAATCGCTGTAGCGGTCGCGCAGGAAGAGCGGACGCACGTCGCGCAGGTAGCGCTGGAGGCAATCGCGCGCATGGCGGCCGAAGGGGACCAGCCGCACCTTGGCGCCCTTTCCCCTGACCGTCAGGTAACTGCCGTCGAGGTTGACCTGCTGCAGCGTCAGGGAGACCAGTTCCGTGACCCGCAGCCCGCTGCCGTAGAGCAGCTCGAGCATGGCCCGGTCCCGCGCCCCCAGCGGCTTCGCCTCGTCCGGCTGTTCCAGGAGCGCGCGCATGTCCTCCGGCCCCAGGGTCTCGGGCAGGCGCCCGGCGGCGCCGCGGGACGAGAAGTCGGGCACCGGATCGGCGGCGATCACCTCTTCCTTCAGCAGGAAGCGGAAGAACCGCCGCATGCTGCCCAGCAGCCGCGTCACGGACAGCTCGCTCAGGCCGGCGCCGCGCACTTCGGCGATGTAGGCGCGCAAGTCCCACCGGGTGGCGCCGCCCCAGCCGGCCACGTTGCGTTTGGCGAGGAAATCCGCCAGGCGGTTCAGGTCGCGGCTGTAGGCCTCCAGGGTATTGGCCGACAGGCCCCGCTCCACCGCGGCCATCTCCAGGTACTGGTCCACGTGCCGGGTCAGCTCATCCGTCATGCCGCGGCTCCAACTCCCGGTGGAGCGCCTCGCGCAGCTCCCGCAGCCGGCCCTCGTCCAGGACCTTGCGGCCGTGCGCGTCCGCCACGTAGAAGACGTCGGCCACGCGGTCGACGTCGGTGGAGATCTTGGCCAGATGGATGGCGAAGGCCAGGTTCGAGAGCCAGTAGGTGATGGTGAAGAGGACGCCCGCGCGGTCCTCGGTGTAGACCTCGATGATGGTGAAGTCGTCGGAGGCTTCGTTGTCCCAGCGCACGTGGGTGGACGCCTTGACCACCGGCCTCAGCGCCAGGGAACGGCGCGAGCGGGCCACCAGTTCGGCGACGTCCACTTCGCCCCGCAGCACCCGTTTCAGGATCGCCTCCATGCGCGTCCACTTCTCCGGATCCATGACCACCTGGGCCTGGCCCTGGTGCGAGATCCGGAACACGTCGAGGATCAGCCCGTCGCCGCGCGTGTTGATGCGCGCGCTCAGCACGTTCAGCTCCATGGCCGCGAAGACGCCGGCGATGGACGCGAAGAGCCCGGCCTGGTCGCGCGCGCAGATGGCCACCTCGCTGTGGCCGTGCTCGGGATGATGGCGCACATCGGCCAGGAAGGGTTCGTCGCCGAGGCGCCGCAGGAGCCGGTAGTGGGACGGCATGGCCTCCTCGGGGGTGGTGAGGAAGTAGCGCCGGGGCATGGCGTCGATGAATTCCCGCCGCACCTCCTCCGAAGGATCCGCCGCGAGCCGCGCCAGCAGCCGGTCCTGGACGCGCCGCACCTTGAGATCGCGGTCGGGCGCGGGCGACTCGCCCTTCTCGCGCTCCTCCAGCACGTGCAGCGTCCGGTTGAAGAGCTGCTCCAGCAGCGAACCCTTCCAGTTGTTCCATACATCCGGCCCCACCGCCCGCATGTCCGAGTACGTGAGCAGGTACAGCGCCTTGAGGTTTTCCGCCCCGTCCATGGTGCCGGCCAGGTCCGCCACGGTCTTCTCGTCCTCGATGTCGCGGCGAAACGCCGTGCCGGTCAGGAGCAGGTGGTGAAGCACCAGGAACGACAACAGCTCCTGCTCGTCCTCGTTGAGGCCCATGCGCGCCGCGGCCGCCAGCGCCATGCGCCGGCCCCGCTCCGAGTGGTTGCCCCCCTGGCCCTTGCCGACATCGTGGAACAGGATCCCCAGGATCAGCACCTCCGGCCGCTCCGCCTCCCGGGCGAGCTGCGACAGCCGCGGCAGCGACTCCTCGAACTCTCCCGAGCGCAGCCGCTCGAACTCCTTCACCGCGCGCATGAGGTGCTGGTCCACGGTATAGATGTGATAGAGGTCGTGCAGCGCCATGCAGCGCACGCGTCCGAACTCGGGGATCAGGGCGTCGAGCACGCCGGTGCGGTGCATCTCCAGCAGCGTTTCGTAGATCCAGTCGCTGCCCCGCAGGATGTCGAGGAAACGCCGGTTGGCCTCGCGCGACGACGCCAGCGCCGCGCCAGCGGCCTCGGTCCGGGCGCGGATCAGCGCGCGCGAATCGTGCCCAAGTTCGAGGCGGTGCCGCTGCAGGTCCACGAAGATCTCCAGCAGTTCCTCCGGGCCGCTTCGGCCGTTACCCGGCGCCAGCGCCAGCGTGCCCCCGGTGACGCGCACGCCGGGGCGCAACTCGCGTCCCGGACGCACGCGCCGGCGCCGCGTGGGGTCGTGGTCCACCGCCCGGTGGATCACGAGCGACGACAGCCGGCTCACCTCCTCGGCGTGCCGGTAGTAGCTGCGCATGAAGGTCTCCACCTCGCTCAAGCGGGCCTCTCCGGTAAATCCCAGCCCGCGGGCTGCCTGCTCCTGGGACTCGAAGGTGAGGCGGTCCTGATGCCGGCCGGCCAGGAAATGCAGTTCGTTGCGCGTGCGCCACAGGAAGTCCCGCGCGCTCTCCAGCGTCGCCGCGTCGCGGTTGTCCAGCAGGCCGGCCTTGGGCAGGTCCTCGACGCGGCCGGCGCCGCACTTGGCGCGGGCCACCCACAAGGCGCCGTGAATGTCCCGCAGGCCACCCTGGCCCTCCTTGACGTCCGGCTCCAGCAGGAACACCGACTCGCCGTACTGCTGGTGGCGCCGGTGGTGTTCGGCCATCTTCTGTTGCACGAAGCTCTCCCCCGAGCCGCCGCCGAGCTGTCGTGACACCACCTGCTCCAGGTCCCGCGCCAGGCGCGCGTCGCCGCAGACGTAGCGCGCGTCCACCAGCGCCGTGCGGATGACATCGTCGTCGCGCGCGCGCCGCGCGCATTCCGTCACCGTGCGCGTGGCGTGGCCCACGGTAAGGCCGGCGTCCCACAAGGGATAGAGGATGCGCTCGGTGACGAACTCCACGTAACCGGCCGCGCGCCAGCCGTACAGGAACAGGATGTCGATGTCCGAACACGGGTTCAATTCACCCCTGCCGTAGCCTCCCTGGGCGACCACCGCGCAACGGCCGCGGAGGGCCGGAAAGCGCGTGCCGTGGTCCCTTTCCGCGTGCTCGAACAACCGTCCCAGGAGGCCGTCCATCATCGCCCCGCGCCGCCGCACCACCTCCGTGCCCGAGGCGCCGCCGCGATGCGCGGCCAGCAGGAGTTGCCGTCCACGGGCAACGTAGGCGCGCACGCCTTCCCCGGACTCCCCGCCTTCCAGGCATTCGTCCAGGAGCCCGCGCCAGGGAGACTCCCGCTCCGCGTCCACGCGGCCGGAGCCGGCCTCCGGCGCCGGGGTTTGCAACGTCATGGAACCTCCCTCTTGCGCAGTCCGTCGGCGTAGTTCCTTATGCCTCCCGATAATCCGTCGACGATGGCCTTGCGCATCTCCGGGCGCCGCAGCTCCCGCGCCTCGCGCCGGTTGCTCACGAAGAACAGTTCCGCCAGCGCCGCGGGCATGCGCGCCCCCACCAGCACGTAGAAGAGACCCTTCTTGACGCCCAGGTCCTTGGCGCGCGGATAGCGCGGACGGGTCTTCCTCACCAGCGAGGACTGCAGATGGCTCGCCAGGCTGATGGAATCCGGCAGGTATACGTTCAGCTTGAGGTCGCTCAGCATGATCTGCAGGTCCGTGAGGTTGCGGCGCGCGGTGCGGTTTTCCCGCGCCGCCAGCTTCAGGGTCGCCTCGTCGGTGGTCTTGTCCAGGTAGTAGGTCTCGAGCCCCCCGGCACGCCGGTTGGCGCTGGCATTGGAGTGGATCGAGAGAAACAGGTCCGCCTTCTCCCGGTTGGCTATGGCCGTGCGTTCCTTCAGCGGCACGAACACGTCCCGATTCCGGGTCAGCACGACGTCCACCCCCATCTCTTGCCGCAGCCGGGGCGCCAAGGTCCGTGCGACCCGCAGCACCACGTCTTTCTCCCGCAGGCCGCCGGCCCCGACGGCGCCCGGGTCCTTGCCCCCGTGGCCCGGATCCAGCACGATCTTCCGCACCGCGAGATGGCGGCGTCCGGCCCTGCCCGCGCGACGCTCCACGTCGATGACGATCCGATGCGGGTTGGCCATGAGCACGGCATCGTGAGTGCCGGGGTGCTTGAGGTCGAGGACCACGCGCGCGACGCCGGGCTTGAACTGATTGAGCCGGACCCGCCGCACCAGGCGGTCGTCGATGTCGACACGGGTCCGCCGCGTGCTCAGGCCGGTCGCGGCGAGGTCCAGGTAGATGCGCGGCGGAAGCCCCTTGGCCGGCACCGGCGCCAGGGTGTGGACGGAGTACTTGACCGGGTGGGTCACGTCGAGGATGACCCGCGTGTAATTCAGCCCGGAAAGATGGCGCACACGCGTCAGACGCGCCGCCGCGTCGGCCGCGACCGCCGGGAGGATGATGCAAAGCACGACCAGCAAGGACAGGAGACGCGCCAATCAGCCTTCCCTTCTGGCCTCCGTCACGAGCCCCTCCAGCAGGTTCAACGCCTCCAGCGGCGTGAGCCCGTTCACGTCGATGTCCTGGAGCTTCTCGCGCAGCCGTGCGTCACGATCACGCGGTTCATACAACGAGAGCTGAACGCCCTCCGTGGCGTGCTCGGCCCCCGCCAGCCGCGGCTGCCCCCAGGCGTTCAACTCCTCGCCCTCGAGATTCTTGAGGATCTCCTTGGCGCGCGTGATGAGCGAGCCCGGCAGCCCCGCCAGGCCGGCCACCTGGATGCCGTAGCTGCGACTCGCCGGACCCTCCTTCAGGGTGCGCAGGAAGATCACCTCCCCTTGCCATTCCTTGACCGCGAAGTTGAAGTTCTTCACGCGCTCGCGGGTGCGCGCCAGACCGGTAAGCTCGTGATAGTGGGTGGCGAACAGCGTGCGCGGCCGGTGCGGCGATTCGTGCAGGAACTCGGCCAGGGACCAGGCGATGGAGATACCGTCGAAGGTGCTGGTGCCGCGCCCCACCTCGTCCAGCAGGATCAGGCTCCGGGGCGTGGCCAGACGCAGGATGCGCGCCGTCTCCTTCATCTCCACCATGAACGTGGACTCCCCGGCCGCCAGCGCGTCGGTGGCGCCGAAGCGGGTGAAGAGACGGTCCACGAGGCCCACGTGGGCCGCGTCCGCGGGCACGAAGCTGCCCATCTGCGCCAGGATCACCACCAGCGCCACCTGCCGCATGTAGGTGGACTTGCCCGCCATGTTGGGGCCGGTAAGGAGCTTGATCTGGGTGCTCTCCGGGTCCATCTCGCAGTCGTTGGGGACGAAGGCGCCGCGCCCCAGCACCGCCTCCACCACCGGGTGGCGGGCCGCGCGCAGGGAGAATCTCAGGCTGGAGTCCACCCGAGGGCGCACGAAATGCCGGCTTACGGCGGTCTCCGCCAGCGCCGCCAGGGCGTCCAGTCGGGCCAGCGCCAGGCTCGTCTCCTTGAGGACGGCGTAGTGCGCGGCAATGCGCTCGATGAGTTCCTGGAAGATCCGCGCCTCGATCTTGAGAATCTCCTCGTCGGAGCCCAGTACCCGGGCCTCGTAGTCCTTGAGTTCCGGGGTGATGAAGCGCTCGCCGTTGGCCAGGGTCTGCTTGCGCATGTAGTTGTCCGGCACGTGGGCCAGATTGGCCTTGGTGACCTCGATATAGTAGCCGAAGACCTTGTTGTAGCGCACCTTGAGGGACTGGATGCCGGTACGCCTGCGCTCCTGGTGCTGCAGGTCGGAGATCCACCCCTTGGCGTTGCTGCGAACGGCGGTGAGGGAGTCCAGCTCGGGGTCGAATCCCGGGCGCACGTAGCCACCGCTTCGCGTGGTGGCGGGCGGCTCGTCCACCAGCGCCCGCTGCACCAGGTCCACCACCTCCGGCACGGAGTCGAGTTCCGCCCGGAGCGCCGCCAGGAGCTCGCTGGCGCACCCCTGGAGGGGGTCGCCTACGCTGTCAAGGGCACGCAGCGTGTCCTTGACGGCCGCGAGGTCCCGCGGTCCGGCCGTGCGCGCGGCGACGCGGCCGGCCAGGCGCTCCAGGTCCTGGACCCCACGCAGGGCGTCGCGCAGGCCCCGGCGCCGATCGGGATCCTCCACCAGTTCCTCCACGGCGTCCTGGCGGCGCCGGATGCCGCGCTCGTCGAGCAACGGATACAGGATCCACTTGCGCAGCTCGCGCGCCCCCATGGCCGTACGCGGGGGCTCCAGCAAGCCCAGCAGCGAGCCCCGGCGGCTGCCGTCGAAGCTCTGCAGCAGCTCGAGGTTGGCTTGGGCATGTTCGTCGAGCATGAGGAAATGCGCGGCCCGGTAGGGCTCCAGCACCGTGAGCACCGGCACCGAGCCGGGCGAGCGGTCCTCCAGGTAGGCTCGGACCGCCGCAGCCGCGCGTACGCCCAGGGGCCATTCGTCGGACGGACCGCCGTGCAGACCGGCGCCCTCCAGCTTGCGCACCGCGGCGGCCCCGAACCACTCGTCCGGACCCGCCGTGCAGTGCACCCCGGCGTAGTCCTCGCGCAGGCGCCGGTGTGCATCGGAGCCGGCCTCGGGGATGAGCAGCTCGCGCGGCTGGATGCGCTCGAGCTCGTTGGCGAGGGCGGCATAACCCGCCATCTGCGTGAAGCGGAACTCGCCCGTGGTGATGTCGGTGAAGGCGAGCCCGTATTCGTCACGGGACGCCGTCACCGCCACGAGGTAGTTGTTGACCCCCGCGTCGAGCCCCTCGCCCTCCGTGAGTGTGCCGGGGCTGATGACCTTGATCACCTCCCGCCGCACCACCCCCTTGGCGAGCTTCGGGTCCTCGGTCTGCTCGCACACCGCCACCTTGAATCCCGCGGACAGGAGCTTGCCGATGTAGGGAGTGGCGGCATGGTGCGGCACGCCGCACAGCGGCACGGCCGCGCCGTCATGGCGGCCGCGGCTGGTGAGCGCGATGTCCAGCACCTTGGACGCCCTCTCCGCATCCTCGAAGAACATCTCGTAGAAGTCCCCGAGCCGGAAGAACAGGATGGCGTCCTGGTGACGCTCCTTGATCTCCAGGTACTGATGCATCATGGGCGTGAGCCGTGTCCGCTCCATCATGTCCCCAGGAAACCCGGCGTAGTCGCGTCAGAGAGCCCCTGTTCGGTCCCTTGGGCTCAAGTCGTCCATCCGTTCTTCACCGAGACCACCGAGATGAACCGGCACCCGGTCGGGAAACGCCACCACCAGATCCAGACGCCCACCCATGGCCTCGATATAACCGCGCAACGTCGAGATCAGGAGGTCGCTGCGCTTCTCCATCTGCGCCACCGTGGACTGGCGGATGCCAAGGCACTCTGCAAGCTGGGACTGAGTCAGCGCCTTCGCCTTCCGCAGATCCTGAAGGGTCAGATACTGTTGATGCAGACGCTCAGTCTCTGCCTCGATCCGTTCGCGACGGTCGGGGGCGAGCCGCGACATCTTCTCCCTCAATGTCGTCCCCATCGTCCTCTCCTTTCCTCTTCGCCCGAACTCGGCCTCGCAAATCGCCAAGCAACGTGACGACCCAGAGCATGTACTAATATAGCATACGGCCTATATTGGGTTCAACCTATGTGGGGTTCCGCTCCACAGTGGTAGAGTAGCCGGTCCCGAGCCGAAGTCCGGGCGGAAACGTCGGGTGATCGTGGGGAATTGCGTGTTGCGCTCAAAAATGCGCGCAGCTATCCTTGACACTCGAAGGCGGCGGCTGACACCATGGTGGGCATGAACGGGCGGCAGTTCATCGCCAGGGTGCGCAAATGGGCGAGGGCTCGGAATCTGGCGGTTCGCTTCGTGGCGTCGGAAGGACCGGGATCGCACGGAACGCTCTACGCGGGCGATCGCAAGACGGCCGTCAAGGATCGAAAGAAGGAGATCGGCAAGGGGCTACTCGCCAGGATGCTCGCGGATCTCGGGATCGACAGGGACGAATTCTAGAATGGGCGTGTGCCGACGCTGTCTGGACATGGAGAACCGAACCGATGCCTGACACCTACAACTATCCCGCCGAGATCGATCGCGACGAGGATGGCCGCTATGTGGTCGCGTTTCCAGATTTTGGGTGGGGTGCGACCGACGGCGCGACCCGCGACGAGGCGCTGCTCGAAGCCCGTGACCTGCTTCGCGAGTTGATCGCGGCTACGATACGCGAGGGGAAGAACCTGCCGAAACCGTCGCGCGCTACCCGGCGCCGGCCGATCGTCGTACCGCCGGTGCCGATTGTACTGAAGGCGGCCCTCTACGAGGCGTTCCGCAAGGCCGGCGTGTCGAAACGCCGTCTCGCCCGCGACCTCGACGTCGCCGAGAGCGAAGTGCGGCGCATGCTGAATCCGGATCATGTCACCAAGGCGGCCACCATCGACCGCGCCTTGCGCCGGTTGGGGAAGCGTGTCAGCGTGACCGTCGGCGAGGCTGCGTGATCCGCTTCACCGCCGCCACCAACGCGGCCGCCGTCTGCAGCCCGACACCCGGGATCGCCATCAGCCACTGGCACGCCTCTAATCGCTGCGCCAAGCCGAGTCCGTGCATGAAACGGCAGATGGCGCCAGAAATATTCGCTGGCAGGAAGCGGTTATGGAAAGGCTCTTATCATCGTCCAACGTGGCGGTAGAACACCACCGCTTCTCCGGATATTGGCTCCAGTCGACGCAAGTAACCCGCTGAGGGTGTGGATTGTTTTTCATGCGGTCGGGCTCTTTGCGGCGAGGGCATCAGTCTTGAAGTTGTGCTACTCGAGTCTCAACACCACTGGACAGTGATCGCTCAAGCGTTCGCGATTTCGGTCCGCGTATTCAGGTGCGTCATCGTGGCCAAGCCCCAGCTTCTCAAACTTGACGGTCGCGAATGACTGCAAGAGTGCGTTGTCCGCAACAATCAAATCGATATGCTCCTCAAACCTCTTCTTATGACTTGGCCAACATACCGAGTCCGAGTCCTCAGGCCCTTTCGACAGGTCGAGACCGCCTGGAGTCCCGTCATTCAACTCGGCCCAAAAATCCTCGTGGCGCGTTGGATTGCGATAAAACCTATTAAGGCGGCGGTTGAAATCGCCCGCTACCACCACGTGGCGGCCAAGAGCGTGCTTTACTTCGATCCAGTTCTCCAAGATCGCCAACTGCGCCTTCAGCGTCCTGCAATCAAATCGCGATCCGAAAGGCTTCTTATTGACGAAATGCTGATCCTCAACATCACGCAACGAATACTGGTGGCAGGAGGACTTCAAATGGACGTTGAGAAAGGAGATCTTGCGTCCCTCATGCTCGAATTCGATCTGCATGGCGGCCCTAGTCGGCCGAATGCTCTCAGCGGTCCTGTCGCTCGTCAGTTCGATATGCTGAAGAGCAAAGGCCGATACGGTCTTCACATCTGGAAGCTCCGGAAAGGTAACTTTGGAGACGGCGAGAGCCGTGAAGATGTCCCTTTCTTTGGGCGGTCGTGCTTCGTCGCCCGGCACATATCGATCGGACACGATCAAATGATAGTTGGCGGACGAAAAGATCCGTTCAAGCGCCGCTGGTGACCCGATTTCCTGTAGCGCGACCACGTCTGCGTCGAGCCGCTCCGCTGTTGCGGCCAACCGTGCGTAGTCGGCGTCCTCGCGAGCAACGGACCTGTTTCTGAGCGATACTCCCGTTTCATGGTGCAGGTTTGCGATATTCCATGTTGCAAACGTTATGCCATCAACAGCGGTTTGGGTGAGAAACCCAATGGTGCCAGAAATCAAGAAGGCGCAAATTGCATGTTTCACAGGGTATCCTTTCCGTCCACCTTGAAGCGACATTTGTAGGTAGTTCTTGCGGCCATGACGAGCGTCCTTTAGTAGCGAGCACTGTACTTGAGGCAACTCTATTCGGTCAACGCAGCTCTCGCCGAAGAGTCCGTTCGCGATCATCCTGCCCGGAGAGCCTGACGGTGCCGAATACCCCAGCGGTGCCGCCACGGCGGACTCTGGAACGCTCTGTATCCCGGCCGACCGGACACCCTTGGCTCTGCAGCCGGCCGTCGAAGTCCGGCGCAGGCCGGCAGATGGCCATCGCGAGTGCGGCATGTCTCCCAGCCCGTCGTCACCAGTCGGGCGCGACGTCGTCCGATCACCGAAGTCCTCGAAAATTCGGAATTCGTCTAGACACCCCCTCTCGTGGCGTCCAGATAGGCTTGGACCGCTCCGAATCCCATTCCCGAGGTCCATCACCATGTCCGGAAGAACGTTCGGTTTATGATTGATCGGGAGGAGCCGATTCGATGTCCAAACGAAAGCAGCCCACCCCGGACGCTCCATCGGGCCTCGCCGCTCTGAGGGGTCTTGCGGAACTGACGAGAGGCATCACCGACATGAAGATCGAGAGACTCCACGAGCTCGACCTGGATATCGATCTCGATGGGCTCGACGGGCTCAAAGGGATCGGCGGACGATGCGGACGCTACAGATCGTTTCCTGTTCTCATACCTTGCGCCGCTGGCCCAGGAGGTAGTCTACCAGGAGGTACTGTCCCAGACGGTCGGGACGGGTGTAGAAGGCGCGGCCCTTGTTGAGGCGGGTCATCTCGTCGACGAAGCCCTTGAGGACCGGGCTGTCGTCGAGCATGAAAGTGTTGATGGTGATGCCGCGCTGGGTGACCCGCTTGGCCTCCTTGAGGGTTTCCTCGGCGGCGCGCTGGCTGATGCCGCCGAAGCTCAGGGGCCACTCGCAATAGAGCCGGCCCTGCCGGCAGTAGGCCGTGGGCTGGCCGTCGGTGATGACGATGATCTGCTGGTTGCGGGTGGAGCTGCGCTTCTTGAGCAGGTCGATGGCGAGATGGAGCCCGTCCTGCAGGTTGGTGAAGGGGTCGCCCATGTTCCAGGTGGCTTCCGGCAGGTCCTTGGCCTTGAGCTCCACCGCGCGGGTGAAGAAGCCGACGATGCCGAAATAGTCCTGGGGATACTTGGAGCGGCACAGGGACTCCATGGCCAGGGCCACCTTCTTGGCGGCGGCGAAACGGCCGTCCCAGCTCATGGACCAGCTCATGTCCAGCAGGAGCACGGTGGCGGCGCGGGTCGAGTACTCCGATTCGAGCACGCGGAAATCCGCCGGGTCGAGCTTGAGCGGCAGCGTCGCGTCCCGGCGCAGGGTGCTCTTCAAGGTCTCCATCAGGTTCAGGTTGAGAGGGTCGCCGGACACGTACGGCTTGCTCGACTCCGGCACCGGTTCCTGGGAGCCGTGCCGGGCGATCTGGTGCCGCCCGGCGGCGTCGCGCGCGAGTTGCTTGTAGATGTCGCGCAGGGCGATCTGGCCGATGCGCCGGACGCCGCGCGGCGTCAGCTCGAAGTGGTCGCCCTTGTCGACCACGTAGCCGCCCTCTTCCAGCGCCGACTCGAGGCGCATGACCCCTTCGTAGTCCTCCTGGGCCTGCGGGCCGAGGAGGCTGTTCAGCAGGTCCATGTCCACGTCCTTGGGACGGCTGCTGGAGAGCTGGCCCTCGAGCTTCTGCAACCCCTCCATCTTCTCCTGCAACTCCGAGGCCTCCTCGAAGTTCAACGATTCCTGGCCCCTGAAGAGGTTTCCTTCACGTCGAATGTAGTTTTCCAGCCGGCGGATCTTGTCAAGCTGGGAGAGGATCTCCTCGAAGTCCTTGCGCGCCTCGGCGTTCTCGAAGCTGTAGCTCGCGAGCCGCTCGATGGCGTCGCTCAGCTTGGGGGGCAGATGCTGCAGGAACTCGTCCTTCTGCTGCGCCTGGGCCCGGTCCTCGCTCTCCTTCAGGGTCTGGCGCTCGCGGTTGACGATGTCCTGGAGCATTTCCTGGATTTCGTCCAGGGCGGAACGGATCTGGTACTGCTCGTACATGCGGCGCTTTTCCCGCGCCACCTGGGACAGCAGGTCGTCGAGGCCCGGCACCCGCTCCTCGTCCTCGCCCATGCCCCGCTGCATCATGCGGCGCATGGACTGCTGCAGGTCGCCGGTCTCGTCGAGGTGCTCGTTGAGCTGGTCGAAGACGTCGTCGGGCCGGAGCGACCTGTCCTCAAAGCCGTTCCAGCGGCTGTAGCGGGCGTGATGGATCATCGTGCGTCTACCACGGTCGTCATCACTTGCCGTACGTAATGCGACCTCCCGCGGCCTCCTTGTTGAGCTTCTGATGCAGGTGCAGGCCCTCCAGCACCAGCTCCGTGGCCGAGGCCAGGAGACCGGGCGAGTCGATGTCGCCCAACGAGCGAATGGCCTCCTCCAGCCCGGGGATCGCCTTGATGCCCTCGAGGTAGTCCTCGGAGCGCATGTCGTCGGAGACTTCCACGCCCCAGCCCGTGTTGAAGTACTCGATGATCTCCTGGAGCGCGTTGACGTCGAAACGGCTGTCGAAAGTCTTGAGGATGGCCCGGTTGAGCAGCCGTTCGATGAGCTCCTCCTCGTTCTTCTCCTCGCCCACGTACTCCACCTCGATCTTGCCGCTGGTGGAAGGAAGCACCGCGTGGAGGTCGCTCACCCGCGGCACGATGGTGTTCTCGCCCACCCGCAGGGCGCGCTTCTCGGCGTTGCTCACCATGCTCTCGTAGTTGTTGATGCTGATGCGCACGCTCACGCCCGAGGACTGGTTGATCTCGCTGGAGTTGCGCGCCTCGAAGGTGAGGTGGCCCAGGACCTCCTTCATGAAGTCCGGGATCACCACCTGGTGGCTGCGTCCGTCCAGGGGCGCCGACTCCTGCTCCATGATGTCGATCTCGTGCTCCACCTCGCGCGGATAGTGGGTGCGGATCTGGACGTCGAAGCGGTCCTTGAGGGGCGTGATGATGCGCCCGCGGCTGGTGTAGTCCTCGGGGTTGGCGCTGGCGACGATGACCACGTCCAGGGGCAGGCGGATCTTGTAGCCCTTGATCTGGACGTCCTTCTCCTCCATGAGGTTGAACAGGCCCACCTGGACCTTTTCGGTCAGGTCCGGCAGCTCGTTCACGGCGAAGATGCCCCGGTTGGTGCGCGGCACCAGGCCGTAGTGGATGGTCTCCTCGTCGGCCAGGTAACGCCCTTCCGCCACCTTGATGGGATCGATCTCGCCGATGAGGTCGGCGATGGACACGTCCGGGGTGGCCAGCTTCTCGCCGTAGCGCAGGTCCCGGCCGATCCACTCCACCTCCAGGTCGTCGCCCTGCTCCGCCAAGCGCCGCCGGCACGGCGCACAGATCACCTGGAAGGGGTCGCAGTTGATCTCGCAACCCTTGACCCTGGGAATCTTCTCGTCCAGCAACTGCGTCAGGCCGCGGATGATGCGCGATTTCGCCTGGCCCCGCTCCCCGAGAAAGACCATGTGGTGACCCGACAGGATCGCGTTCTCGATCTCCGGAAGAACGGTCTCTTCATAACCCACGATACCCGGCAGGAGTCGCTGCCCCGACCTGAGAAGCTCCATGAGATTGTGGCGCATCTCGTCGCGCACCGTGCGCACGGCCATGCCGCTACGTTTCAATTCGCCGAGGGTGTTGATGGAATCCACTCCGTTACCTCCTGCCAATCCGTAGGTCCTGTTGTCTGTTGCCTTGGGGAGCGAGAGGGACGCGCGCCCGAACGCTATCGCGCTAGCCGCCGCTCTCGATGTCGGCGCTCTGGTTGACCCGCAGCCGCAGCTCCTTGCCGACCTTGAAGAACGGCACTCTCTTGGACGACACCGAGACGACTTCTCCGGTCTTCGGGTTGCGGCCGTCGCGAGCCCGGCGGTGCTTTACCACGAAGCTGCCGAAGCCGCGAATCTCGATCCTCTCCTCTCGCCGCAGGGCGGTGATCAGCGAGTCGAAGACGGTGTTGACGATCACCTCCGCATCGAAACGCGACAGGTGGGGAAACCGGTCGTTGATCTCTTCGATGAGGTCGCGCTTGGTCATGGGTTCCCTGACAGCGTGTCCCGCGAAGCCTACCGCTTGTTGCGCTCCCGGCCGCGTCCGCCACGGCCTTCGCGATCCAGCTTCAACTCCTCGTTCAGGATGGTCTCGAAAGAGAACCGGCCGGCCTCCTTCTCGCGCTGCAGATAACTCTCGAGCTCCTCCCGTTCCTCGGAACGCTTGAGGGCACGGATGCTGAGACCGATCTTGTGCTCCTGGACGTCGATGTTGACGATTTCGGCCTCCACCTCGTCTCCCACCTGGTAGAGGCTCGAGGGCTTGTCGACGTGCTCGGTGCTGAGCTGCGAGACGTGGATCAACCCCTCCACCCCCTCGGCGATGCGCACGAAGACGCCGAAATCGAGCACCCGGACGATTTCGCCCTGGATCCGGGAGCCGACGGGGTGCTCATTGATCACCTGCTCCCACGGGTCCATGGTCAACTGCTTGATGCCCAGCGAGAACCGCTCGACCTGCGGGTCGACGCCGAGCACCTTGGCCTCGACGATATCGCCCTTCTTGTAGAGCTCCGAGGGATGCTTGATCTTCTTGGTCCAGTCGAGGTCGGAGATGTGGATCAACCCGTCGATGCCCTCTTCGACGCCCACGAAGACACCGAAGTCGGTGATGTTCCGCACCGGCCCCTGGATGACGCTGCCCTCGGGATACTTCTCCTTGGCCAGGAACCACGGGTTGGGCAACACCTGGCGCAGGCCCAGCGATATGCGCCGCCGTCCGGGGTCGACGTTGAGCACCATGGCCTCCACCGTCTCGCCCGCCTGGACCACCTTGGAGGGATGGGACAGCTTCTTCGCCCAGGACATCTCCGATACGTGGATGAGCCCCTCGACCCCTTTCTCCAGCTCGACGAAGGCGCCGTAGTCGGTCAGGCCCACCACCTTGCCGGTGATCTTCGAGTCCACCGGGTACTTTTCCGCCACCGCCTCCCAGGGGTCCGGCGTGATCTGCTTCATTCCCAGGGAAATCCGCTCGCGCTCCTTGTCGAACTTGAGCACCACGATCCGGATGGTCTCCCCGATGCCGAGGAGGTCGCTGGGATGGTTGACCCGGCCCCACGACATGTCGGTGATGTGCAGGATCCCGTCGATGCCGCCCACGTCCACGAACGCGCCGTAGTCCGTGATGTTCTTGACGACGCCTTCCAGGATCACGCCCTCGTCCAGGACCGCCAGGGTCTCCTTCTTGAGCACCTCGCGTTCCTGCTCCAGCAGCATCTTGCGCGACACCACCACGTTGTCGCGCATGCGGTTGTACTTGAGAATCGTGAACCGGTCCCGCTTGCCCACGAACTGGTCGAGGTTCCGCGTCGGGCGAATGTCCACGTGCGAGCCGGGAAGGAATCCGTCCACCCCCAGGTCCACCTTGAAGCCGCCCTTGACCCGCGCCACGATGGTGCCCTCGATGGGGATGGCCTGCTCGTAGGCCTTCTCGATCCGGTCCCAGACCTTGATGCTCTCGGCCTTCTGGCGCGAGAGCACGATCTCGCCCCTGTCCCCTTCCGGGGACTCGAAGAACACGTCCACGTCGTCCCCCACCGCCACCTGCAAGGCGCCGTCGCGATCCTGGAACTCCTGCACGGGAATCCGGCCCTCGGTCTTGTAGCCCACGTCCACCACCACGTGGGTGGGGTTGACGTCGACGATCCTGCCGCTCACCACCCCGCCAGGCTGCACCGCCTGGAGACTCTCCTCGAACAGGGACCGAAAGTCATCCTCGGCGGGCGCTGCCTCCTGGCCGTACGCCGTCTCCTCGCTCGCAGGAGCCTGCTGGTTCTGCGACGTCTCCTCGTTCTTGTTCTCCTCGCCTTCCGTCATGAAACAATTCTCCCATTCTCATTGGATTTCTTCTTGACTTCCTGCAGCACCCGCTCCACCACCGCCTCCACCGGCAACGACGTCGAATCGATGAGCACCGCGTCGTCCGCCCGGCGCAACGGCGCCACCGCGCGCCCCTTGTCGCGACGGTCCCGGCGCACCACGTCCGCCAGCGTCTCTTCCAGCGTCAGGCCCGGTTCTTTCGCCGCAAGCTCCCTGAAGCGCCGGCGCGCGCGCGTTTCCGGGGAAGCGTCCAGGTAGACCTTGACCTCGGCCTCCGGGAAAACCACGGTGCCCATGTCGCGCCCTTCCGCGACCACGGCGCCGCCCTGCCCCATGGCGCGCTGCAACTCGGCCATGCGCTTGCGCACCACGCCCAGGCCGGAAACCTTGGACGCCATCTGTCCCACCTCGGCGGTGCGGATGGCGCCGCTCACGTCCACGCCGTCGAGCATCACCGACGGCGCTCCCGCATCCGCGCCCAGGTCCACCGCGGTGTTCCGCAAAATACTGCCCAAAGCTGCCTCGTCGCCGGGATCCGCCCCATGGCGCATGACCTTCCATGCCAGCGCCCGATACATGGCCCCCGTGTCCATATAGCGGTATCCCAAACGCTTCGCCACGGCCTTCGCGACGGTGCTCTTACCCGCGCCGGCCGGGCCGTCGATGGCCACGATCAACTATCCTAACCTCCCCGGGCAGCAGGCACAAACGGTGCGCCGCCCCCCGAACTCGGATTTCTCCTTCAGCCACGGAGCTTCTCCAGGCTCTCGAAGAAGCCGGGGAAAGAGACCTTCACGCAGTCCTCCCCCGCCAGCCGTATCCCGCCCGCGGCCGAGAGGCCGGCCACGGACAGAGCCATGGCCACCCGATGGTCGCCGTGGCTTTCCACCGAAGCCGCCTCGAGCGAGCCGCCTCCCTCGATGGCGACGTCGTCACCGCGCACCTCCATCCGCGCGCCCATCCTGGAAAGCTCGCGGGCCATGGTGGCGATGCGGTCGGACTCCTTGAAGCGCAGTTCGCCCACGTCGCGGAAGAGCGTGGTTCCCTGGGCCAAGGCGGCGGCGACGAACAGCACCGGGTACTCGTCGATGGTCCGGGGCGCAAGCTCGGGCGCGACTTCCGTGCCCGTGAGCGTCCCGCCGCGCACGCGGATATCCGCCACCGGCTCGCCGGCCTCCTCGCGCCGCCCGGTCAGCTCGATGTCCGCGCCCATGGCCCGCAGCACGTCGATGACGCCGCTGCGGGTGGCGTTGCAGCCCACGCCGCGCACCGTCACGTCGGAACCCAGGATCGTGGCGGCGGCCACCACCAGGAACGCGGCCGAGGAAATGTCCCCCGGCACCGTGAGGCGCGTTCCCGAAAGCTCCTGTCCGCCCGGCACCACCACCGCGCGACCGACGCTCTCCACCCTGGCGCCGAAACCGCGGAGCATGATCTCGGTGTGGTCGCGGGAGCGGTAAGGCTCCTCGAGATGCGTCTCGCCCCGGGCCTGCAGGCCCGCCAGCAGCACCGCGGACTTGACCTGGGCGCTGGCCACGGGCGACGCGTATTCGATGCCGTGGAGCGCCCCGCCGTGTATACCGAGCGGCGCGCATCCTTCACGGTCGGACATCCGCGCTCCCATGCGCGTGAGCGGCTCCGTCACCCGCTTCATCGGAC
This sequence comes from Deltaproteobacteria bacterium, assembly GCA_028818775.1. Classification (NCBI taxonomy): domain Bacteria; kingdom Pseudomonadati; phylum Myxococcota; class Myxococcia; species Deltaproteobacteria bacterium. The sequence goes on from JAPPNE010000048.1 coordinate 78,768, forward strand.
GCGTGCGCAACGAGCCGTCGCCGTCCAGGGTGACCGCGAAGGGCCGGCCCGCCAGCACCCCCGCCAGAAGGCGCATGGTGGTGCCGGAATTGCCGCAGTCGATGGTCTCCCGCGGCGCCTGCAACCCGTCCCAACCCCTGCCTTCGATGCACAGAGCGCCGTCCTCGCGCCGGAACGCGACGCCCATGCGCCGGAATGCCGACACGGTGCTGGAGTTGTCGGCGCCGGCGGACATGTTGTGGATGCGCGTCTCTCCCCGCGCCAAGGCGCCCAGGATCACGGCACGGTGTCCGATGGACTTGTCTCCCGGCACTTCCAGCGCGCCCCGGAGCGGGCGCGAAGCCTGTTCCACCCGTACCATGCCTACGCCATCCTCTTGCGCGTCTCCAGCGCCCGTTCCAGCTCCCGCTCCAGTCCCGGCCCGTCGCTCCGCTCGACGCAATCCGCGAAGCGATCGATGGCCCGGGCGAATTCCCGCAGCCCCTTGAGCACCGGCTCCCGGTTGAGAAGACAGATGTCGCGCCACAATTCCGGACGCCCGGCGGCGATGCGGGTGGTGTCCTTGAACCCGGAGCCGCAGTATTCCGCAAGGTCCAGCGAGTCGATCCGGGTACGGTCCAGGACGTTCACCAGCGCGGACGCCGCGACGTGGGGAAGATGGCTCACCACGCCCAGGATCCGGTCGTGGCGCGCGGCGTCCATCATCTCCACCCTCGAGCCGACGGCGCGCCAGAACGCGCGCAGCTTCTTCACCGCGGCGGCGTCGCTCTTCCCTGTCGGCGTGATGATGCAGCGCCGCCGGACGAAGAGGTCGGCCCTTGCCGCGTCCGGGCCCCACTGATCGCTGCCGGCGATGGGATGCGCGCCGACGAACGGCGGGCCGCCCTTCAGCAACCGCTCCATGTCCGCCACCACCCGGCGCTTGACGCTGCCGACGTCGCTGATGAGACAGCGCGGGTCTAGCCGCGGCAGGAACGACCGGGTCAAGGGCGCGATGGCACTCACCGGCGTTGCCAGAACGAGGAAGTCGGCGTCCTCGGGAAACTTCCTGGCGTGCAGGAAGTAGCCGTCGAGAATGCCGATCCTCCTGGCCCGCCGCAGGGTCTTCTCGTTGCGGCCGTACCCCACGACCCGCTCCACCAGCCCGCGCTCCCTGGCGGCCAGCGCCAGCGAGCCGCCGATCAGCCCCACGCCCGCGATCACCAGGGTGCGGAACATCAGCCGGCGCCTCCGTTCCCCGCCCGGATCTCCGACAAGGCGTCGAGGAACCGCCGGTTCTCGTCCGCTGTCCCCACGGTCACGCGCACGTGTTCGGGAAACTCGGGGCCCACGGGGCGCACGATGACGCCGCGGCGCAACAGCTCCTCGTACACGCGCGCCGGGTCGCCGGTGCGCACCAGCATGAAGTTGGCGTGGCTCGGCACCCACTCGACCCCGCGGGCCGTCAACTCCTCGGTCAGGTACGTCAGCCCCTGCCGGTTGACCTCGATGCTGCGTTGCAGGTGCGCGGCGTCGTCCAGCGCCGCGGTGGCCGCCCACTGGGCCGCGGCATTGACGTTGAAGGGCTCCCGCACCTGGTTCATGACGGCGACGATATCCGGGTGGGCGATGCCATAGCCCACACGCAAGCCCGCCAGGCCGTAGGCCTTGGAGAAGGTCCGCAGGGTCAGGAGCGAGCGGTCCTCCCGGTGATAGCGCAGCGAGTCCGGATAGTCCGGGTCGTTGGCGTACTCGAAATAGGCCTCGTCCGCCACCACCAGCACGTCGGGGCCCACCCGTTCGAGAAAGTCCTCCCACTCGGGCCGCCGGTAGATGGTGCCGGTGGGGTTGTTGGGATTGGCCAGGAAGACGCAGCGCGTCTCGGGCGTCAGCGCCTGCGCCATGCTCTCGAGGTCGAAACCGTAGTCCTTCAGCGGTACGGTGCGCACGGCCGCGCCCATGGCGGCGAGGGCGAGGCCGTAGGCCACGAAGCTGCCGCGGGACATCAGGGCCTCGTCGCCCGGGCGCAGGAACGTCCGCACCGCGAGATCGATCAGCTCGTTGGAGCCGTTGCCGAAGACGAGCCGCTCCGGCGCCACGTTCAGTCTGGCCGCCAACGCGTGCCGCAGGTGGAAGCAGTCGCCGTCGGGATAGAGGTGCAGTTCCTCCAGGTGCTCCCGCAAGGCCGCCAGGGCCTTGGGCGACGGTCCCAGCGGGTTCTCGTTGGAGGCGAGCTTGGCCGAGCCCTGGATGCCGTACTCCCGTTCCACCTCGTCGATGGGCTTGCCGGGCACGTAGGGCACGATGCGCCGGATATAGTCCGGAACCTTGTCGGTGATGCTCATAGGCTTTGGGGATACGACCCGAGGACCTTCAGGAAGACACAGCTTTGGCCGAGCTGCTCCAGCGCCTTCTCCACGTGTTCCTCCTGCCGGTGGCCCTGGAAGTCGATGAAGAAAACGTACTCCCACGCTTTCCGGCGCGAAGGCCGGGACTCGATCTTGGTGAGGTTGATGCCGTGCCCGGCGAAGGGCGCGAGCATTTCATGCAGCACGCCCACGCGGTCCTTGGCGGCGAAGACGATGCTGGTCTTGTCCTCCCCCGTGGGCGAAGGAGGGTCGTCGCCGATGACGTAGAAGCGGGTCATGTTGTCCTGGTTGTCGGCGATGTTGGCCTGGACGATCTTGAGCCCGTAGACGTCGCCCGCCAGACGGCTGGCCACCGCCGCCACCTGCCGGTCCGCCCGCGCTTCCCTGGCCGCCTGGGCCGTACTCGCCACCGCCTCGACCGAAGCGTTCGCGTGGTGCGCCCCCAGCCAGCGGCGGCACTGGCCCAGGGCATGGGAGTGGGACAGGATGCGGCGCACGTCGGCGGCGCGCCCCGAGCGCGACAGGAGGCACAGCTCGATGTCGATGCTGACCTCGCCGCAGATCTGCACGTCCGAGTCCTGGAGCAGGTCCAGGGTGTGGGTCACCACCCCCTCGGTGGAGTTCTCCACCGGCACCACGCCGTAGTCGACGTTGCCGGCGCCCACTTCGCGGAAGACGTCGGCGATGGTGGGCTCGGGCCGGTAGCGCACGGTGCTGCCGAAGTGGCGCTGCGCGGCCATGTGGGTGAAGGTCGCCTCGGGACCGAAGAACGCCACCTTCATCTGCGCTTCGATGCCGCGGCAGGCGGACAGCACCTCGCGGAAAACCGCGCGCACCGACGCCGGCGGCAACGGCCCGTGATTGGCCTCGCTGACCCGCCGGTACACCTCGCGCTCGCGGCTGGCCACGTAGACGCGTTCTCTGTTCAAATTCTTGTACTGCCCTATCTTCAGGGCGAGAGATGCTCTCTCGTTGAGAAGCGCTACAATCCTGGAATCAACTCGGTCGATCTTTTTCCGGAGGGCATCTAGCGATTCTCGGCGGCTCAATGAAAACCTCGAGGGGAAGGATTCGGGACGGAAACCGCTACGTTAGCCCAAGAGCCGGGCAATTGCAAATCAGCGGCGGCTTCGCGCTCGTCGATGGCGAACGGCAATCATGATACCGTGGTCGCGAGCGGCGACCTTCCATGCAACGACAGACCCAGGCTTATCTCTACGCCGGCGCCACGGTGCTTTGCTGGTCCACGGTGGCGACGGCGTTCAAGCTTTCCCTGCGCCACGTGACCGCCGACGCGCTGGTGTTCTACTCCTCTCTGGTTTCCGCCGGCGTGCTGTTGTGCATCAGCCTCGCCACCGGACGGCTCGGACAGCTCCGGGAGTGGCGCCCACGAGACCTGCGCACCTCCCTGGTCCTGGGCTTCCTGAACCCCTTTCTCTATTACGTCGTGCTCTTTCGCGCCTATGACCTCCTGCCCGCCCAGGAAGCGCTCACGCTGAACTTCACCTGGCCCGTGGTGCTGGCGCTTTTCTCCATCCTCCTGCTGGGGCAGCCCATCAGCCTTCGCGCCGTCCTGGCCATGGGCATCAGCTTCTCCGGCGTGGCCGTCATCGCCACCCGCGGCGACCTGCTCGGCCTCGACCTCGCCAACCCGCGGGGCGTGGCCCTGGCCCTCGGCAGCACGCTGATCTGGACGTTCTACTGGATCTATGGGGTCAAGGACCGGCGCGATCCGGTGACGCGCCTGCTGGTCAACTTCGTGTTCGGATGCCTTTTCTCGGGAGGCTTTCTGTGGCTCTCCGGCTCCATGGAGGTGCCCACACCACGGGGCCTCGTGGGCGCCGCCTACATCGGCACGTTCGAGATGGGCGTCGCCTTCGTCGCCTGGCTCCAGGCGCTCAAGCTCTCACGCACCACCGCACAAGTGGGACAACTGATCTACCTCACGCCCTTCCTCTCGCTGCTGGTCATCGCGTTCGTCGTGGGAGAACCCATCTACCCGAGCACGCTGGCCGGGCTGGCGTTGATCATCGGCGGAATCGTCCTGCAGCGCCGGAGCGGCTGACCGGGATCTCTACTTCATCAGCGGAAACGACCAGGGGCTCATCTCTTCCGCGGTGCGGCCCAGCGCGTCCCAGTCCTGCAGGTGGTCCCAGGCGTGCTCCCCTGCCTCCTGGGCCTGCGCCCGCAGCGCTTCCATGTCCACCCCGGGAATCTCGCCGTCCTCCACCCGCACCACGCCGTCGACAATGACCATCCGCACGTCGTCGCCGATGCCGCACTCGACCATGCTCTTGATGGGATCACGCACCGGGCCGTAGCGCAGGGTGCCGCGCCCGGAAATGTCGACGATGATGATGTCCGCGCGGGCTCCCGGAGCCAGCCGCCCGAGGTCGTCGCGCCCCAGCGCCCGGGCGCCCCCCAGGGTGGCGGCCTCGAAGACATCGGCGGCGCTGGCCGCGTGCAGGTTGCGTCCGATGACCTTGCCGAAGTAGGAGGCGATGCGCATCTGCATCATGAAATCGCGCGGATAGGTATCGCTGCCCAGGGCGATGTTCACTCCGGCCTTGCGGTAGCGCTCCCAGGAGTCGAGGCAGCGGCCGCGGCGGGCGATGTTCACCGGGCAGTGGGAGATGGACACGCCGTGTTCGCCCATGATCTCCAGGTCCCGGCCGCCCGCGAAGTTCATCTGCGGGTTCTCGGCCACCAGGTTGCCGTGGCCGATGGTGACGTCCGGGCCCAGAAGCCCGATGGACTCCAGCAGTTCCACCGGGCTCATGCGGTGCTCCATTACGAGTTCGAAGAACTCGATGAAGTTGTAGGCCGCGTGGATCGAAATCGGCACCTTCAGCTCGTCCGCCGCCTTCCGGGTGGCCCGCAGCAGGTCCACCGTGCAGCTCTCGGACTCCCGTGGGATGAGGATCCCCCGCACCCGGTCGCCGCAACTGCCGTCGACGCGCTTGATGAAGTCCACGGCGCCTTCGAACTCCCGCCAGCCCCCCGCCTCATCCAGCGCGCGCTTGAGGCGGCCCTGGTCGTCCGCCACCCAGCGGCCGGAATCGAACCCCGGTCCCAGGTAGGCCCGCGCCCCGAGCCGTTCCACCTCCTTGAGGAGCCCCTCCTGGACCCGGAGCTGGCTGCCGATCTCCATGAACGTGGTGACGCCGTTGCGCAGCAGATCGGCCACCGTGAAGGTCGCGTGCAGGTCGGTGCCCTCGGTGGCGCCGGCCTGGTCCGGCCGGGTGTACCGCGGATCCCCGGTCGGCCGCTTCCCCTCCCGCGGCACGCTGATCTCCAGGAAAGGCTGGCCGAAGTAGTCCGGCCGCCCGGTGTCGGTGATGAGCCGGTGGGACGCGCGGTGCCCGCCGTGGACGTGCATGTCGATGAACCCCGGCGCCACCACCATGCCGCCGGCGTCGATCTCGCGGTCCACGGCACCGTCGAAACCAGCGCCCACGTGCACGATGCTCCGGCCCTCGAACACCACCACGCCGTCGCGCCAAAGCGTATGATGGCCGTCCTCATGGCCGACGATCCAACCCCCGCGAATCAACGTACGCATGTCACGCCTCCGTCATGGATGCTCTGACAACTTCTGCGTCCTTCGACTTCGCTTCGCTACGCTCAGGACGAACGGTGAAGGCTGGCCGATCATTTTTCCGTTCGTCCTGAGCGTAGCGAAGCGAAGTCGAAGGACGCCATCCCAACTAATCGGAGTTCCCCTAACTAACCAGGCTCTTCCCCGAAGGGCAGCTCAGTTCCGAGCCCCTTCTCCCGCGCCAAGCCGTAGATCCAACTGGCGACGCCCACGTCGAGGATACCCATGCCCGGAGACTCGTAGAGGATGATCTCGTCGTCGCTCCGACGGCCGGGCTTCTTGCCGGCGACCACGTCGCAGAACTCGGCGGCCACATCATCCCGGCTGAACTTTCCACTGGCCAGCAGCGACGGAAACGGCTTGCGCGGCGGGCTGTCGCCCAGCACCTGGTCCGTGCCGGAGAGGAACACCCGAGACCCTTTCACCGTGGCCTCGTCGAACTCGCCCGGCGCCAGTGACATGACCAGGGCGCCGGGCTCGAGCCAGCTTCCTTCGAACACGATGGTGTTGCCCGAGGTGGCCAGCAGCATGATGTCGGTGTTGCGCACGGCCTCCCGGCCCGACTCCACCGCCACCACCTCGATGCCCAGTGCCGCCGTCATCTCGTCGCAGAAACGGCGCCGGTTGTCAGCGCTGCGGCTGTAGGCCTTGATGCGGCGGATGTCGCGCACCGAGCAGCACGCCTGCACGAAGCCCTTGGCGTAGCGCCCGGTTCCGATGACGCCGATGGTTTGCGCATCCGTCCGCGCCAGGTACTTGGCCGCCACCCCGTAGGGAGACGCGGTGCGAATGGCGTGCAGGTGGTAGTCCGAGATGATGGCCACCATCTCCATGTCCTTCCAGTCGAACAGGCAGATGACCTCCGAGCGGTTGGTGCCGTGGTATCCGGAGTAGACCCGCACCGCCGCGTAGCCCAGCTCCGGCACCATGCCCGGCAGGATGCGGATGTTGTGCCAGAGATGGCCCGGGTGGTCCGGGTGCTCCATGGTCAGCCGCTTGAGATGGAACGTGCTGCCCTCGGACTGCTGGCGCAGCACCTCCTCGATGACCGCGACCGCTTCGCCGCAGGCGTTGCGGCCCTCGATGGCCTTGAGGACGTCTTCTTCCGTCAGAAAGAGCATGATGGCGTGGTGCGGCGGCGCGTGGACGGTCAATCGATGCCGTAGAGCCGGGCAGCGTTGCCTCCCAGGACCGCCTCCTTCTGCGCCTGGGTGAGATCGTCCCGCTCGATCAGTTCGTCGATCTCATGCCGGCACGACGCAGCATCGAAGACCTCGTGAGGAAAATCGCTGGCGAACAGGAACGGCTCGGCGCCGGCCTGCTGCACGGCGAAGGCCAGCCCGGCGTCGTCGCAGTCGAAACCGACGAAGATGCGCCCCTCCCGGACGTGGCGTTTGAAATGCTCGCTGGCCTTCTCTCCCGGCGCGGGACCGGGCACCGGGTTGCCCGCCAGGTCGATCTGCAGGTGCCCCTCGTTGTAGGAACGGTCGAGCCTGTCCATGAAGAACGGCACCCAGGTGGCGCCTCCTTCGAGAAACGCCACCCGCAAACCCGGAAAGCGCTCGAAGATCCCGTGGCTCAGCATCGCCGCCGCCTGCACCATGATCCCGAAGGGATGGCCCAGAGCATGCACCGGGTAGTAGACGCTGAAACCGTCGAGGCCCAGATGATGGTGCGCGCCGCCGTGCACGGTGAGGCAGCAGCCGAGCTTTTCCGCCTCCTCGTAGATGGGCCAGTAAGCCTTGGCGCCCAGGTGGCCCTTGATCCCCTCGCCGTTGGACGGCAGCATGGCGCCGACCATGCCGAGCTCCCGGACGCAGCGCCGCAGCTCCTCCACCGCGGCCTCCTCGTCCTGGATCGGGATGAGGCCGACGCCCTTGAGGCGCGGCGTGACGCTGGTGAAACGATCGTGCAGCCAGTTGTTGTAGGCGCGGCAGGCCGCGATCGCCCACTCCACCGAGACGATGCGGCCGAACCCCAGACCGGCGCTGGGGTAGAGCACGCTCCAGGCGATGCCGGTCTCGTCGATGAACGCCAGCCACTCCTCCGGGCCGGGAGCGGTCTTCATGCTGCCGCCGACGTACTTGGGCACGCGGTTCTTCATCAGGTAGCGGAAGTGAAGGTGGTCGAAGACCGGAAACATCTGGCTGAACTGGTTCCCCTTGGGCATGTACCTGGCGATCTCATCGCCGAAGAAATAGTCGTTGACGTGGCCGTCCGCGTCGTTGATGGTCGGCATCAAGCGTCTCCTTTCGAACCACAGGCTGTTATCGCAGCCCCTGGACGCTGTCAATCAGCCGGTAGCGCCCCTCGGCGTCCTGGTCGATCTCGCCGGCCGCGTGAAGCTCGCCCATGGCGCGCGCCACGGTCTGGAAATCCGCCTCGGTAATCTCGTGCGCGATGCCGCTGAAGTACCGGGGGCCGGCCGCGAGAAGCTCGCGTATCCGCGCGGCCGCGCCTTCAACGCCGGCTCCGCCGGAAACTTCCACGCCCTCCGAAACAGCCTCGGCGGTTTCCGCCTCGCCGAGGTAGGCGGCGAGGTGCAGCTCATCCGCGTACGGGTAGGTGATGCGCTGGTAGCGCGCCTTGGGGACGTCGTCGGGAATCGTGGCATCGATGCCGCACTTGGCGGTGGTGGGGATGCCGTCCGACAGCGGCAGGCTCGGGTCCAGGGGCTTGGACCGGGCATCCGAGAGGATGGTGATGTCGCGGTCGGCCTGCACCCGGGTGGCCATGGCCCATTCCACCTCCATGGCGTCGAAGACGTCGATGTCGTCGTCGACGATCACCACGTGCTTGAGGTCCGCCACCGACAGCGACGCCATGATGGCGTTCTGGGGATCACCCGGCTGTTTCCGGATCGCGACGATGGCGTGCCAGTGGCAGCAGCCTCCCGGGGTGACGTTGACAGCGGTCACGGTCACTCCGGCCGCGTCCAGGACCCGCTTGAGCGCCGCCTGGAAGCCGTGCTCCTTGATCCAGATGTTCTCCCAGGGCATGTGCAGCGCGTAGTAGATCGCGTCCTCGCGGCGCGAGACGGCCTTCACGCGCACGTGAGGGTTGTAGTGCACGTCGCCCATGAGGCGCGTCATCTCGCCGAAGCGGCCTTCCTGACGGGTCCATCCCGTGGGCAGGATCTCCGCCTCGAGCACGATCTCCGCGTCCGCCAGGCACGGCGCATCCACGGTCCGGCAGGCGCCGAGGCGCACCGGCCGCCCCATCATGCCGCCGGCGATGCCCAGCTCGTTCACGCCCAGCGGGGCCTTGTAGAGCGACGCCATGAGCTCCACGGGATGGGTGCCGATGTTTATGGAGATGGGCAGCGGCGCGTTGGCCGCCAGCGCCTTCTCCGCCAGCTTGCGCAGGTTGTTCGGCGTGACGATGTCGATGCCGGTGAGGTTCCTTTCCTTCACCTGAAAGCGGTAGGTGCCGGCGTTCAGGCCGTATTCCGGGTCGCGGGCGAGCGTGACGCCGGCCGTAATGGTGGGACCGCCGTCGAACTCGGAAAAGACCGGCACCGGGAGGCTGAAAAGGTCCACGTCGGCCCCTTCCCGGAACCAACCCCGCACGCCTTCGTCGTCTACCTCCACCGGATCGACGGGGTGATCGAGGGCGCGGCTGAGCCGTTGGTCCAGCTGCGCGTAGTCGCAGCTCGCGGACAGCGCGATCCGCGTCCTGTCGTTCAACAGCCCGGAGACGACGGGCAGTTCGTAGCCGCGCACCCGGTGGAACAGCAGCGCGGTGGAGGACTGATCCACCAGCGCCGCGATATGCCGCACGTCCACGGGCTTGCGGACATCGACGAGCTGGCCGGCGTTCCGTAGGTCATCCAGGAAGGTCCGGAAGGTCGCCATGCGGCTATCCGGTCAGCTTGCCCATGAGCCGCCGCGCCCGCTCCACCGCGCCCGGCTCGATGGACAGGGTCGAGGCGAACTCGCCCAGGGGCTTGGTGGCGTCGATGCCCATCTTCGCGGTGATGGCATCGGTGGCCGACGGATCCAGCAGCGTGCCCATGGCCTCGTCGACGATGAAGACGTCCCGGTTGGCCTGCATCCGGGTGGCGATGGCCCACAGCACCTGCTCCTCGTCGAAGATGTCGACGTCGTCGTCCACCACCACCACCAGCTTGACGTAGTGGTCGGCTCCCAGCACGCTAAAGATGGCCTGCTTGCCCTGCCCCTCGGCGGTCTTTCGCATGGAGACGTAGCAGTGGAAGCTGCCGATGCCCGAGCGCACCGGCACGTGCACCGCCTTGAGGTTGGGGATGGTCTTACCCAGCACGTTGGTGAACTCCACCTCCCGGGGCATGGACAGGCAGCGGCAGTGCTCCATGCTGTCGCCGCCGTTGATGTCCTGGTAGACGGCGCCGTTGCGGTAGTGCAGCGCCGTGGCCTCGAAGACGTTCTCGGTGCTGCGGCTCGAGGCGTAACCGGTGAACTCGCCGAACGGCCCCTCCTTCTCGCGCACGTCCTTGAGAATCCGTCCCTCGATGACGATCTCCGACCACCGCGGCACGTCGACGTCCACGGTGGTGCAGCGCGCGAGCTCAAGGGGCTCTTGCAGCAGCCCGCCCTGGAGCGCGAATTTCTCGGTTCCGGCCGGCGGCAGCGTCAGCGCACCCAGAGAGACCAGCGGGTGCACGCCGATGCACACCGCCGCTTCCAGGGATTCGCCCTTCTCCTCCGACCGCCGGAAGTACTCGAACATGCGGCGCCGGGAGTGGAGGCTGACTCCCAGCTTGCGCGGCCCCTTGAGCTGCATCCGGTGGAAGCCCACGGTGCTCATGCCCGACTGCGGGTCCCGCGCCACCACCAGCCCCGCGGTCACGTAGGGGCCGCCGTCCTGCTCGAAATGGGTCAGGATCGGAAGCCGCCCCAGGTCCACGGAGTCGTCCAGTAGACTGTTCTCCTGAAAGGGGGCGTCCTCCATCACCTTGGGCGGCACCGGCTGCTGGATCCGTTCCTTGAACTCGTGTACCAGCCGTTCCCCGGACGTGCCGAAAGCCCAGGCCAGCCGCGGACGGTGCGCCAGCACGTTGGCCGCCATGGTGAAATCGCTCCCGGCAATGTCCCGGAACATCACCGCCGGGCAGGACGGCAACCGTTCGGCCTCCATGACCAGCGCGGTGGCCTCGAATTCCCTGGACACCGGCTCCTTGACCTCGAGGAACTGCTCAGGGCACTCCTTTTTCAATCGCTTCAAGAAACTCTGCAGGTCCTGTGACACGAAAATCTCCTTACCTTCCTCATTCCCGTATCTCCGTCATTCCCGCGGAAGCGGGAATCCAGCACGGGTGAAGCGTGTGACCTAACGCGACATCCCTCCACCACCCCTGGATTCCCGCGTTCGCGGGAATGACGTTTCGAAGCGTCAGCGCCATAGAGTCACGGTCTACCAATTCTCTCCCGCACCGCATCAACGGAGCAGTCCAAAGGCTCCGGCGCCTCGACGGCCCGCAGCGCGGCATCCACGTCCTTGAGGCCGTGGCCCGTGGACAGGACGACGACGCGCTCCGCGGACGAGACGTCGCCGCGCTCCACGAGCTTCACCAGCGCGGCGACCGCGGCCGCGGCGGCGGGCTCGGCGAACAGTCCGGCGGTCCCGCCCAAAAGCGGCATCGCTTCCAGGATCTCTCCGTCCGACACCGTTACCGCGATCCCGCCGGAGGCGCGGAGGTCCTGCACCGCCATGGCCCCGTTGCGCGGCAGCGCCACGCTGATGCTGTCGGCCAGGGTGTCCTCGGTCACGGGTCTGATGGTGCCGTCGCCGTCGAAGGCCTGCTTGATGGCCTGGGAGCCCTCGGCCTGGGCCGCCACCAGCCGCGGCAGGCGCGGAATCCATCCCAGCCGGTGAAGATCCGTGAACCCCTTCCAGACGCCGCTCAGGATACAGCCGTCCCCGGTGGCGACGATGACGGTGTCGGGCGGCTCCCAGCCGAGCTGCTCGGTGATCTCCAGCGCCACCGTCTTCTTACCCTCCACGGTATAGGGGTTGTAGCCGGTGTTGCGGTTGTACCACCCGAAGCGGTCGGCCGCCTCGACACAGAGGCTGAAGGCTTCGGAATAGCTGCCGCGAACGGAAAGAACGTCGGCGCCGAAGATCAGGAGTTGCGCCACCTTGGCCCGAGGTGCCGTCTCGGGCACGAAGATGTGACAGGGCAGTCCCAGGGCCGCGGCAAGGCACGCCAGCGACGCCCCCGCGTTGCCGGTGGAGGCGGCGGCGAACTCCCGCCGGCCCAACTCCTGCCCCTTGAGCAGCACCACGGAGCTGGCGCGGTCCTTGAGGGAAGCGGAGGGATTCGCCGTGTCGTCCTTCACCCACAGCCGTTCCAGACCCAGGGCCTTCCGCAGTCCCGGCACGGGATAGAGAGGCGTGCCGCCCACCGTCAAGGGGAACTCGACCCGGGCGGCCGCAAGTGGCAACAGCGGCAGATAGCGCCAGTGATCGAGGAACGGCGCGGCGGCCAAGTCCGAGAGAGTCACTGACGCCTTGATGCGATCGTAGTCGTAGGAAACCCGCAAGGTCCCCAACTCGCCGCACTTGGGGCAACTGTATCGGGTGGGACCTTCCCGGTAGGCGGCACCGCACAGAACGCAGGTCAGGCTTTCGGGAAGAGGCATCTTCAGCAGGGAGTCGGGTTACGCCTTCGGCTAACCCGACCTACCTCCGAGTACGGCGCTGTAACCTGCCGACCCGTAGGTCGGATTAGCGAAGCGTAATCCGACACTTTCATGTCAATGACGAATTATCCTACCGTACGATGTGCAGGTTCCGGCGCGCCAGGTTGGCGCGGTCTTCCTCGCGGATGGGATGCTCGCGGTCGGGAATATCCACGCCCTCGTCCTTGCCGAACAGCGGCGTGGAGAAGTAGCGCATGCCGGTGTCGTTGATCATGGTCACGATCATCTTCGTGGACGGGAGCGCCGCCGACAGCTTGTTGGCCGCGGCCACGTTGCAGCCGGACGAGATGCCGCACAGGACGCCCTCTTCCCGGGCCAGGCGCCGGGCCATGGCGATGGAGTCCTCGGAGGAGACCGTCACCACGCCGTCCACGAAGTCCAGGTCCAGGTTCTCCGGGATGAAGCCGTCGCCGATGCCCTCGATGGCGTGAGGGCCCCAGGTGCCGCCGGACAGGATCGGACACTCCTCCGGCTCCACGGCGTAGATCTTCGCTTCCGGGTTCTGCTCCTTCAGGAACTTGCCGACCCCGGACACCGTGCCGCCGCTGCCCTGGGAAGCCACGAACACGTCCACTTGGCCGGCGGTCTGGTGCCAGATCTCCGGCCCGGTGGTTTCGTAGTGGGCGGCGATGTTGTCCCGGTTGGAGAACTGGCCGGGCTCCCAGTAGCGGTCCGGCTCTGCGCGCTTCAACTCCTCCACCTTCTCCAAACACAGGTCCACGTCGCTCTCCGCCCCGGGCGTCAGCACCAGCTCCGCGCCGTAGGCGCGCATGGAGGCCTTGCGCTCCTCGCTCATACCCTCGGGCATCACCACCACCACCGGGTAGCCGCACACCGCGCCGATCATGGAGGTGGCGATGCCGGTGCTGCCGGTGGAGGCCTCCAGGATGGTCATGCCGGGCTTGAGGTCGCCGCGTTCCTCCGCGCTCCGCACCATGCGCCGCAGGATGCGGTCCTTGAGGCTCGACGACGGGTTCATGAACTCCAGCTTGCCGCACAGGGTCTGCGGCCCCGCCGCCACCTTGCGCAACCGCAGCAGCGGCGTCAGTCCCGCCGCCTCGGTGATGTCCTCCGCGATCCGTCCCCGGGATGCCCAGTCCGTCATGGCTGTCCTTTCCGACACATTTCCCGATAATTCCGAGCTTGCGTCCTTCGACTTCGCTCGGTGGCCCTCGCTACGCTCAGGACGAGCGGTTGTGACAGCCTTTCTCCGTTCGTCCTGAGCGTAGCGAAGCGAAGTCGAAGGACGCCATCCGACTAGAGACTAGGGTCAGATGCCGAGCATCGCCCGCGGGTTGTCGACGATGAGCTTCTCCACGTTGCGCGGCGAGACTCCCTTCTCGTACAGGCCCTGGGCGTACAGCCACAGGGCCTCGGGCGGCAGCGGGTTGTGGGACTGGCCGGTGTCGCTCATGACCACGCAGTTGTCGAAGCCCATGGAGTCCATGATGCCCTTGGTGAACTCCAGGTTCACGTACGCCCACATGGGCGAGATGGTGCAATAGCCGAACTCGCCGAGGGCGCCGTAGCGCATCATCTGCTTGAGGAAGTCGAGGTTCATGCCCGCGGGCACGCGGAAATAGGGATGGGTGATGAGTATCTTCTTGACGCCGCGCTCGTGGGCCGCCTTCACGAGCAGTTCGATCTCCCCGAGTGAAAGGTGCGCGGTGCCGAGGATGGCGTCGTACTTGGCGATGAGCTCCAGCACCACCAGGGCTTCCTCCACCACCTTGCCGTCCTTGACCGCGGAGATGGGCTCGCCCCACACGAAGTCCGCGCCGCTGGTCTGGGTGTCGTAGCTGCCGCGGGCGCCATGGACGTCGACGTGATGCGCCGCGTCGATGGTGGGCATCCAGATCTCCTTGGCGCCGAGCCGCAGCCCCACCTCGGCCGCGGCCGGATTGATGCCGCCGACGAACTGGTTCATCACGACGCCGCCGAACACCTTGATGTCCGGGAACTCCTGCTGGATGAGATAGGCGCGGCTTACCGTGCTCTCGTGATGACACTTCAGCACAATGGCCCCCATGCCCGCGTCCGAGGCCGCCTTGACGGCCTCACGGTCGTCCACCCGCCGCTGGAACACGCAGGGATACGAGTGCACGTGCAAGTCCACGGCGCCGTCGAGCTTCATGAATTCCATGTCATTCCTCCTCAACCCATGTCCACCAGCTCCAGGCCCAGTTCGCGGCCCACGGCCTCGAGGGCGGCCTGGTTGCTGGTGACGATGGGCATGTCATACGCCGCCTTGAGTTGCGGCAGCGTCGCCACCGCCTGGAAGTTGGTGCAGGAGATGAACAGTGCGTCCACGGCCGGGGTCGCGCCGAGCTTCTCCCGGGCGAAGGCCAGGATCTCCGGCGGCTCCACCAGCGCCAAGTTGAAGTTGACGCTGATGCCCATGCCGTGGATCGACGCCACCTCGATGCCGTCGTCTTCCACGCTGGCCTTGATGCGCACGTTGAGGTCCTCGATGTAGGGCGTGATCACCGCCACCCGCCGCACCTCCAGCCCCATGAGCTTGCGCCGCACCGACTCGATGACGCTGACGGTGGGCTTGCCGGTGACCTCCGAGATCCGGCGGCACAGATCGGCGTCGTAATCGTTGCCCCGGAGCGCCCCGGCGCTGGTGCAGCCGAAGACCACCACGTCCGGCTTGGCGGTGGCCACGTCGCCGGCGGTGGGCAGGCAGTGATCGTCGAGCATCTCTTCCTCGCCCTTCACGGTGGTGGCCTCCATGTACATCCGTCCCGGGTGCACCGTGGCCGATGCCGGCAGGTGGCGGTAGAAGTCCACCTCCATGACCGTGTTCGACGATGGGATGAGCAATCCTACCCGTTGCGCCAATGTGCCGTCTCCTTGTCCCGCCTGTCCGCCTGTCAGTCTTCCTCGAACTCGCCCCGGGCCCGGGCCTCCTGGATGGCGAAGAAGACCCGCTCGGGCGTGATGGGGGTTTCGGTGATGCGGATGCCGATGGCGTCGTGGATGGCGTTCAGGATCGCCGGCGTGGTGGGGATGGTGGCCGGCTCGGCCACGCCCTTGGCGCCGAACGGCCCCCGGGGATCGGGCACCTCCACGATCTCGCACTCGATGTCGGGAACGTCCATGGCGGTGGGCACGAGGTAGAATGCCAGCGAGTTCGTGCGCGGGATGCCGCCCTCCAGGATGTGCTGCTCGTAGAGGCCGTAGCCCAGCCCCATGGTGGCGCCGCCTTCGATCTGCCCTTCCACCGCCACCGGGTTGATGGCCTTGCCCGCGTCGGTGGCCGACACCAGCTTGGTGAGGCGCACGCGCCCGGTCTCGGTGTCCACCTCCACCTCGGCCAGTTGGGTCGCCCAGCCGTAGGTGGCATAGGCGTCCCCCTGGGAGGTCTCCGGGTCCACGTCCGCGGTGGTGTTGTCGTGCCACCCCCAGGCGGCCGCACGCCGGCCGTGGAAGTGGAGTTGGTGCGCCACCTTGCCCACGGACACCATCTCGCTACCCGATTCGATCTCGCATACCTGCCCGCGCCGCACCACGAGGTTCTCCTTCGGGCACTCCAGCATGCGCGACGCCATGTCGAGGATCTGCTCCCGCAGCTCCGCCGCGGCGTTCTGCACCGCCACCCCCTGGACGAAGGTGGCGCGGCTGCCCGAGGTGGGACCGGCGTCGGGTGTGCTGCCGGTGTCCGCCGCCACCACGCGGATCTGGTCGGGCTCGATGCCCAGCTCTTCCGCGGCCACCTGGGTGACCACGGTCATGACCCCCTGGCCCATGTCGCAGGCGCCCGAGTACACCGTGGTGGTGCCGTCCTCGGCCATTTCGATCTCGGCCGAGCCGATGTCGGCCCGGCTGAAACCGTAGCCGATGCCGTAGTACATGGAGCCGATGCCCAAGCCTTTTCTGATTGCCATGGCCGTTCAACCCATCCGTCTCACGACGCGGCCTCGGGCCGGTTGAAGCGCAGGTCGTGCGCGCCCATGTAGTCCTTGATCCGCTGCAGCGTCGCCTCGATGCCGCAACCCTCGTTCATCACCTGTCCGGTGGAGGAGGCCAGGCCCGGCTTGAGGCAGTTCTTCAAGCGGAACTCCAGCGGCGACATGCCCAGCTTGTGGGCCAACTGATCCATCTGGGACTCGTGAGCCACCGCCGCCTGCATCACCCCGAAGCCGCGCATGGCCCCGGAGGTGAGGTTGTTGGTGTAGAGCGTGTAGGTGTCCACGCGGATGTTGGGCACGTCGTAGGGGCCGGTGGCGTGGATGCCCGCCTTCTTGATGACGTACGCGCCCAGGGAAACTCCCGCGCCGGTGTCGCCGTAGATGTCGGCGTCGAGGAAGGTGAGCCGTCCGTCGGCGTCGGCGCCGGTGCGGAAGTTCATGGCCATGGGGTGGCGCTTGGTGTTGGCGACGAGCGACTCCTCGCGGGTGTAGACCAGGCGCACCGGGCGGCGCGTCTTGAGCGCCAGCAGCCCCACGTGGATCTCGGCGGTGATGTCGTCCTTGCGCCCGAAGCCGCCGCCGATGGGCGCCTGGACCACGCGCACCTTGTTCATGGGCAGCCCCAGCGCGGGCGCGATCTGCCGGCGGTCGCGGTACGGGTACTGGGTCCCCACCAGGATGTTGAGCACGCCCGACGGATCGACGTAGGCCAGTCCCGCTTCGGGCTCCATCGGGACATGGTCCATGCGGTGCGTGTGGTAGGCGTTCTCCACGATCACGGCGGACTCCCGGACGCCCTTGTCCAGGTCGCCCTTGCGCACCGTCGTGTGCTGGAAGACGTTGCCGCCTTCGTGGATCTTGGGCGCATCGGGGTCCAGCGCGTCCGCGTAGGTGAGGATCGGCCGCAGGTGCTCTATGTGCACCTTGATCTTCGACACCGCCTCTTCCGCCGCCTCCTCGTCCTCGGCCGCCACCAGCGCCACGGCGTCCCCCACCGAGCGCACCTTTTCTTCCGCCAGCGCGCACTGGTCCAGCACCGCCAGTCCGAAGCGGTTGCTGCCCGGCACGTCCTTGGAGGTGAGCACGGCATGGACCCCGGGAACCCGCGCGGCCTCCTCGGTCTCGATGCGCTTGATCACCGCGTGCGGCGTGTCCGCCCACAGGATCTTGCCGTGGAGCATGCCTGGCACCACCATGTCGCCCACGTACTCGGTGGCGCCAAGGGCCTTTTCGAGGGCGTCGGGCTTGGTGACGTTCTTGCCGATCCAGTGATACGCGTCCCGGGTCTCTTCCGCGGTCTCCGTGGAGGGGTCTTCGCTCATGACGCAGCACCTCCGTTCCCTGACTGTTCCTTCATTTCGAGGGCCGCCGCCCGCACGGCCTTGACGATCTTGCCGTATCCCGTGCAGCGGCAAATGTTGCCGGAGATGGCGAAACGGATCTCCTCGTCGGTGGGGTCCGGGTTGTCCCGCAGCAAGGCATACGCGCTCATGATCATGCCGGGGGTGCAGTAGCCGCACTGAACGCCGCCCTGCTCCACCATCTGGCGTTGGATCGGGTGCGGAACGCCTTCCTCGGCCAGCGCCTCGACGGTGACGATGTCCCGGTCCGCCGCGTCGGGCACGAGCACCAGGCAGGAAACCACCGGCCGGCCGTCCAGCAGCACCGTGCACGATCCGCACTCGGCCTCGTTGCAGCCCTTCTTGCTGCCGGTGAGCCGAAGGTTTTCGCGCAGCACGTCCAGCAGAGACTCGTGGGCGCCGGCTTCCGCTTCCAGGTCCCGGCCGTTCACCCGGAAAACATACCGCTGTTTCATGGCGTCTCCGTCCCGCCGTCGCCGCGCGCCCTCTCCACCGCCCGGCGCAGCACCCGCCCGACGAGGATGCGCACCAACTCCTTTCGGTACGCCGCCGTGCCGCGGATGTCGTCGATGGGGTTGCATTCCTCCATGGCGGCGTTACCGGCCTGTTGCAACAGCTCCGGCGTGGGCTCCTTCTCGCGTACCAGTTCCTCCGCTCGCACCGCGCGGATGGGCGTGGGCGCCACCGCCCCCAGTGCGATGCGCACCGCCTCCACCCGCTGGCCGTCCGTGTCCAGGGTCACCGCGGCCGCCGCACTGGCGATGGCGATGTCCATGGCCGAGCGCGGCGTGAAGCGCTCGAAGGCGTCACCGCTATGCGGCGCCGGCTCGGGCACGTCCACCGACAGCAGCAGCCCCGCGTTCCCCAGCACCGAGGCCCCCGGTCCCGCGAAGAAGTCCTCCACCGGCACGCTCTGCTCGGCGCCATCATCCGTCCGGTAGCTTGCCATCGCATCCAGCACCATCAGCGGCGGCGCCGTGTCGGCCGACGGCGAGGCGTTGCACAGGTTGCCGCCCACGCTCGCGATGTTTCTCAACTGCAACGATCCCACCACTCGAATCGCCTCGAACAGCGAGGGATAGCCGCCCGCCACGGCCGCCGCGGTCTCCAGGTCGCGCATGGGCGTGCACGCGCCGATGTGCAGACCGCCGTCGCGCGCGCAACACCAGTCGGCGAGACCGGGTATGCGCTTGAGGTTCACCAGCCCCTGGCATTGCGCCGCGCGGCGGCGCAACTGTATGACGATATCGGTGCCTCCGGCAAGGGGCTTGCGCGCCCCCCCTCCCTCGCGCAGGAGGGCGCCCGCTTCGTCGAGCGAGGTCGGCTCGAAGTAGTCGAAACGCATGGTCAGGTCCCCGGGCGATCGGTCAGCTTGGGGATCACCTCCGAGGCGATGATCTCCACCTGCTCCGGCTGGTACCGGTACGGGATCAGGATGATCCGGTGCACGCCCGCGTCCACGTGGGCCTGGAGCTGCTCCACGCATTCGTCCACGGTGCCGCGGATGGCGTGCTCGATGGTCGAGTCGCTCCACTTGGCGATGTCCCACTCGGTGGAGAGCCAGTGGCGCATGGGCGCGTCGGCTTCCTCGCGGGGCGGCCCGACATAGATGGCCAACTGGTTGGTGGCCGTGAGCTTCGAGGGATCGCGGCCGGCCTTCTCGGCGGCGTCCAGTACCTTGGCCCAGCTCTTGGTGAAACCCTCGGGCGTGTAGAAGTAGGTCAGCCAGCCGTCGCCCTTGCGCCCGGCGCGCCGCAGCACGCGGTCGATGTAGCCGCCGATCAGGATGGGCGGATGGGGCTTCTGCACCGGCTTGGGCAGGAGCACGGCCGAGCGCAGGTTCAACTCGTCCACCTGCTCGGTGACGAAATCCTCGGTCCACAGCCGCACCAGCAGGTCGAGGTTGCGCTCGAAGATACGGCCGCGGTCCTTGAAGGAGATGCCCACCGCGTCGAACTCGCGCGCGTACCAGCCGGAGGCGGCCCCCAGGAGCAGGCGCCCGTTGGAGATCTGGTCCAGGCTGCCCAACACCTTGGCCGCCACCACCGGGTTGCGCAGCGGCAGCACCATCACGCCGGTGCCCAGGCGAACGCGCTTGGTGCGCACCGCGATGGCCGTAAGGATGGTCAGGGAGTCCAGCACCGGGAAGCTCGGGTCCACGCCCAGCAGGATATGGTCCCAGGCCCACAGCGACTCGAAGCCCAGTTCCTCGGCGCGCTCCGCGTAGCGCAGCAACCCCTCCACGTCCGGGGTCTCGCCCGGACCGACGAAATTTCGAATGGCGACGCCAAACTGTACCGGCATGCGTTGTTTCTCCTACCCGAGGAAATTCCTCTCGGGGTCGATGCTGCGAAGGGTCTCCAGTTCCTCGGCGCTGGGCGGCTCGGTCACCGGGACGTGCTCGGGCGCCGGCAGCTCGAAACCTGTATTGTCCCGCACCTGCTGGACGGTGACCCCGGGGTGGAGGCTCTCCAGTTGCAGGCGCCGGCTCTGCGGATCGAACGCCAGGGTGCCCAGGTGGGTGACGATGCGGCTCACGGTGCCGAAGACGAGCCCGGCGTCACGGCGCGAGTCGCCGCCCGACAGAAAGCCCGGACTGGTCACGAAGTCCACCTTCGGTACGAAGCGGCGCCGCTCGTGCATGGTCACCACCATGACCCGGCGGCACAACGAGATGATATCGTTGGCGCCGCCGCTGCCGGGCAGGCGCACCTTGGGACGCTCGTAGCCGCCGATGACGCTGGAGTTGAGGTTGCCGTAGGGGTCGATCTGCGCGCCGCCCACGAAACCCACGTCGAGGAACCCCCGCTGCGCGAACAGGAACGTGTCGGTGATGCCCGGCAGCATCTGCGCCCGCGGCGCGGTGCGCATCTCGTTGGTGGAGTACGGCAGCCGTCCGGGCACCATGCGCGGCCCCATGCTGCCGCCTTCCACCACGATGACGAGCTGCGGCGCACGCGTCTTCTGCGCCAGCACCGCGGCCACCAGGGGCACGCCCACTCCGGCGAACACGGAGGTGACGCCGGCGAGCTGGCGCGCCGCGACCACGGCCAGAAGCTCGGTGTCCGAGTAGCTCATCGCGGCCCCAGAAGCTCCTCGGCGCAGCGCCGTTGGCGTTCCAGCGCCTCTTCGCCGAAGAGCGCCAGATACTGCTCGTGGCCGGAAACGCCGTGGACGTAGCGCTCCAGGTAGTCGTTGACGGCGCCGGTGCCGCGCGCCTTGACGGCGTCGGTATAGGCCTCGAAGTGGGCGAAGTCGGCCTCGTAGAGGCCGTAGCATTCGTGCGGGAAGGAACCGTAGGCCATCTCCACCACCGCGTCCACCACGAGCCCCGGGATCACCGTGCGGTCCGGCTGGCGGCGGATCTCCTCCTCGTCGACGATCTCCTCGGCCGTGACGATGACGGTGGCGGCGGCCTTGGCGATATCCGTGTCCATGTGCGGATAGCCGTCGATCTGGCAGTTGCCGAAGCGGTCGGCGCGGTGCACGTGGAGCAACGCCACCTCCGGGAACAGGGCCGGCACCAGGCACAAGGTCTCCCCGGTGAACGGGCACTCCATGGTCTTGGTATCGGTCACGCCCATGAGGTCCGAGCCCAGCATGGTGAGGGTGGGCAGGAACGGCACCCCCATGGCGCCGGCGCGGTAGCGCAGCCCGAGCCCCAGATGGCTCCATTCCTCGAAGCGGATGCGTCCGCCTTCCACCTCCTCGCGCAGCTTGAGGGACAGGCCCCAAGGTAGCGCGATGTCGAACCAACTGGTCATGAGGCCGTCCACGGCCTTGGACGCCATGAACAGCTCGCCCTCGTAACACATGAGGTTGCGCGACAGGGTGAGGCCGCGCCGTCCCTGGCGGAGGACCTCCATGAGCGCCGCCAGCGGGCTGCGCGAGAAGAGGCAGCCGCCGATGGCGATATGGTCGCCGTCGCGGACCTTTCGGACCGCCTCTGTCAGGGTGGTGCGCTTGTCGCCCGTGGACTGGGGCTTCGCCTCGAGCCGCCTCCGGGCTTCCACGAAATCAGCCGACTTCATAAGGAGAGAGCGCCTCCTCGCGACCCTCCGGTGAGGCTGTCGGAGCCGGGATAATCAGGAGTCTGCATCGTGTCCGTTGTGCGCTCCGCCATGCTCACGGCTGCTAACACCTTACCCGGATTCAGTCAACTCTACCGGGACGCTGATCCATGCGGACGAGCACGACGCTCCAGGGATGGCTTGGTCCAATTGGTGGCCTGTAACAGGCCACTAATGCCCGACCAGAAAGCGAGCGCAAAGCTCGCCGATGGCGTCGGTGCGTTCGGGGTGAAGCCATTTGAGACCAGGGTCGGCGCGAAACCACGTGAGCTGGCGCTTGGCCAGACGCCGGGTCGCCTGCTGCATGGCGGCCAGCATGGCGGACTCGTCGAGATGGCCGGCGAGACACTGCACCGCCTGGCGGTAGCCGACGCTCTGCATGCTGCGCAGGCCCGCGTGATAGCCTCGCTCCAGCAGCACCCGTGTCTCGTCGAGCAGGCCGGCCGCCAGCATCTCGGCACAGCGCCGGTCGATGCGCTCGTAGAGTTCCGTGCGCGGCCGCTCCAGCGCCACTCCGAGCACGTCGAAGGGACGGTCGCCAAAACCATGGGCGCGCTGCCATTCGCTCAACGGCCGGCCCGTGTGCGCGTGAACCTCCAACGCGCGCACGATGCGCACCCGGTCCCGCGGCTCAATGCGCCGCGCCGCTTCCGGGTCCACGCGTTCGAGCCGCTCGAAGAGGTGGCCGACGCCGTGCTCTGCCGCGGCCCGTTCCAGGTCGGCGCGGAGCGCCGCATCCCGGGCCGGCCCCTCGAAGAGGCCCCGCGTCAGCGCCTTCACGTACAGTCCGGTGCCGCCGGCCACCAACACGTTGCGCCCGCGCGCGTGTATGCCCTCGATGGCAGCCAGAGCGCGCTCCCTGAACAGCGCCGCGTTGAAGTCCTCGTCCGGGTCCACCACGTCCAGCAGGTGGTGCGGCACCCGCCGCCGCTGCTCCGACGTGGGCTTGGCCGTGCCGATGTCCATGTAGCGGTACACCTGCATGGAGTCGGCGCTGACGATCTCCGCATCGAGACGCTCCGCAACATCCAGGGCCACGTCGGTCTTGCCCACGCCGGTGGCGCCCACGATGCACACGATCCTGGGTTTGGCGGCCGTCATGATGGCATTGCGGCGGGCACGATGCCCGGCCCGGTCAGGCTCGGCGGAACATGCGCTCCAACTGGCCGCGGCTGAACTGCACCATGACCGGGCGGCCGTGGGGGCACTGGGTGGCGAACTCGGTGCGGTCGAGCTCGCGCAGCAGCGCCTCCATCTCTTCCTTTTCGAGCGCGCGGTTGGCGCGGATGACGCTGTGGCACGCGATGGTCATCAGCCGCTCCTGGAAGCCCCGGTGCAATTCCGCCGAGTGGCCGGTCTCGGCGAGGTCGCTGACGATGGCGCGCACGGCGTCGCGGTAGTCGCCCTGGGCCAGGAGCGCCGGCACCGCCCTGAGCGAGAAGGTGTTGCGGCCGAACGGCTCCAGCGTGAACCCCGCACGCTCCAGCGTGCCCAGGTGCTCCTCCAGCACCAAGGCCTCGGTAACCGGCAACTCCAGGATCTGCGGCATCAGCAGTTCCTGGCGTTCGATGCGTCCCTGCTCCAGATCCTCGTGCATGCGCTGGTAGGCGATGCGCTCGTGCGCGGCGTGCTGGTCGATAAGCACCATTCCCGGGCCGCCCTGGCACAGGATGTAGCAACCCAGCACCTGCCCCACCACGGTCAGCGACGCAAAGGGGCCGGGCTCCGCGGCCGTCGGCGGCGCGGGCGTCGAGAGTCCGGCCGCGTCCTGAAGGGCGCGGCGCGGGCCCAGCGGCAGCACCGGTTGGTTCTTGCCCGCGTGGTAGGGTAGCGGCGATTCGTTGACGCCACCGACGGGAGGCAGCGCCGGCCGCGCTTCGCCGGGCGGCGCCGGCACCACGCCTTCAGCCGCCTCCCTCAAACCCCCGCGCACCGCGTGCAGCACGGTTTCGTAAAGCTCGGACTGGCGCCGGAAGCGCACCTCGGTCTTGGCCGGGTGCACGTTCACGTCCACGTATGCGTGGGGGATCTCCAGGTAGAGGATCGTCGCCGGGTAGCGCCCCTTCATGAGCAGCGTGTCGTAGGCCTTGAGCATGGCGTGGTTCAACAGCCGGTCGCGCACGAAGCGGCGGTTGACGAAGCTCACCATGTAGCGGGAGTTGCCGAAGGATTTGGGCGCCTGGCTGGCGAAACCGGTGCAGAGCACGTGCTCGCCGTTCAGCGAGAACGGGGCCAGATCACTTCCGGCGTCGCCGAACACTTGGCGCACGCGGTCCTGGAGACGCGTCGTGGCGACGTAGTCCGCCAGGCGCTTGCCGCCGTGATGCAGGCGGAAGTGCACCGACGGGTGCGCCAGCGCCGTGCGGTTGACCACGTCGGTCACGTACTTGATCTCGGTGCGCGGCGCCTTCATGAACTTGAGGCGCGCGGGCACGTGGAAGAAGAGGTCGCGCACCTCGACCGTGGTGCCCACGGGACAGCCGGCGGCCGTGGGAACGCCCTTGCGGCCGTTCTCCACCCGGTAGCGGCAGCCCGCCTCCTCGGACGCGGGGCGCGAAACCATCTCCACCGAGGCCACCGAGGCGATGCTGGGCAGCGCCTCGCCGCGGAAGCCCATGGTGGCGATGGCCGCGAGGTCGGCCTCGTCCCTGATCTTGCTGGTGGAATGGCGCTCGAAGGCCAGGGAAACGTCTTCCGCGGCCACCCCCTCGCCGTCGTCGCTCACCCGGATGAGGGAGGTGCCGTTGCCTTCCACGAGCACGGAGATTTCCGTGGCCCCGGCGTCAAGGGCGTTGTCCAACAGTTCCTTCACCACGGACGCCGGCCGTTCCACCACTTCGCCGGCGGCGATGCGGTCGATCAGGTTGTCGGGCAGCACCGCGATCTTCATGACACGCGCCTACCAGGCCATCTCCAGGCACTCCAGCACCTGCGACGCCGAGTGGATCTTCTTGGGGTTGTTGTGGGTGCTGATGTCGTCCAGGGCCGCCTCGGCCAGCGACGGCAGTGCGTCGCGCGGGATCTCCAGGTCCCGGAGCCGCAGCGGCAGTCCCATGTCGACGTTCATACGGTACACCACCTCGGGGGCCTCGGCCGCGGCCTTGAGGTCGTCGGGCTCGTTGACCCCCATGACCCGGGCCATGCGCGCCATGGCGTCGGTGGTGCCGTCGAGGTTCCAGCGCATGGCGTAGGGCAGCATCAAGGCGTGGATGTTGGCGTGGGGCACGGTGAAGCGGCCGCCGATCACATGGACGATGCCGTGGTGAATGCCGGTCCAGGCGCTGTAGACCCCCAAGCTGGAAAGAGTTGCCGCCACCTGCATTTCGCCGATGGCCTCCAAGTCGTTCATGTCCGCCACCAGCCGAGGCAGGTAGGTGGTAATGGGTCCGATGGCCGCCAGGCAGTAGGCTTGGCTCAGAATCTGGGTCTGGGTCGAGTATACGGCCTCCACGCAGTGCGCCAGCGCGTTCATTCCGGACGCCGCCAGGAGCTTGGGCGGGGCCGTCTGCGCCGCCTCCGGGTCCAGCATGACCGTCCGCGGCGACATCTTGGGATCGGCCAGGATGAGCTTGTGGCCTCCTTCCGCCAGCCCCGCCGAATAGCTGTACTCGCCGCCGGAAAAGGTCGTCGGGATGGCGATGTGCGGCAGCTTGGGCGCCGGCATGGGCGGCACTTCCTTCTTGTCCGGCGGGATGAAGTGAGTGGCCAAGTCCTTCAGCGGACGGCCTTCCGAAATGAGCGCGGCCATGCCCTTGGCGGTGTCGATGGAGCTGCCGCCGCCGACGCTGACGAAGGCGTCGGCCGCAGCATCCGTCGCCTCTTTCGCCGCCACCGCGATGGAGTCCGTGGGCGAATGGGGCTGCACGGTATCGAAGACGCCCACGCAAAGGTCGCCTAATGCCGACCGGACCGCGTCCAGCAGGTAGGATCTGGCGATGGAAGGCGAAGTCACAACGAACACGCGTTCCGCGCCCAGGCGCCGTACCTCGTCCGCCAATTGTTTCACGACCCCGCGGCCGAAAACGATGCGCTCCACGCGCGGATTGCTGTACTCGAACGGGAAAACCGCCATCCGTTACCTCCTCGCTGATCCGTCAGGTGTGGGGTACCGAGCCGGGTTTGTCAACGGCGCCGCGTGCACATGTCCAACAGAATGCTTCGGTCAACCCCCGTGACTCAGCACCCAGACCCCGCCGACGATGCAAGCCGCGGCCAGCCCGTCCCGCAGCGTCACGGTTTCCAGGGCCCTGAGGGTGAAGTGGGACAGCGCGAAGGTGATGAGCGGGGAGATGCGCCAGATGGGCGCCACCAGGACCGCGGGGGCCAGCAGGAGCGCATGGTAGGTGCAGAGCGAGGCGAGGGCCTCCGTGACGCCGCCAATGGCGAAGAGCACTCCACTCTTGAACGGCACCCGTTCCTGCCGCCAAGCCTGGATGCCCAACCAGGGGCCGGCCGTGAACAGCAGCACCGTGGACGTTATGTGGTTGATCAGGGTCGCGAAGGCCGGCACCCCGGCTGCCAGCAAGCCCCATTTCTTGAAGACCGGATTAATGCCGAAGGCCAACGAGGACAACAGCGGGTACATGAAGTAGACCAGCCGGTTGGGAGCGCCCTCTTCTTCGAGCGGACTGACCGTCAGGAACAGCACGCCGGCCACGATCACCACTACCCCGACGAGGATTTCCCAGCCCACGTGCTCGCTCAGGAACACCCATCCGAGCAGCACGGTGACGAGCGGCGAGGAGTTCTTGACCGTCACCGACTTCGACGCTCCGACACTGTCGATGCCGAGGTTCAGAAAGACCTTCCCAAGGCACGCCGCCACGCCGGTGAGCGTGAAGGAGAGCACCGGGAGCCAGTCCAGCGTCACGAACTCCCCGCGCCAAGCCGTCGCCGCCACCAGGGTCGCCAGGGACCAGTACTGGGTCCAGAGCGTCGCCATGGTGACGTTCGACTCCGCCATGCCCTTTTTGATCAAGGTCGGGACCACGCCCCAGATGATGCCGGCGGCGAGAGCGTAGAGGATGGCCAGGGTGAGGTCGTCGATCATGGAAGAGGCTGGGCGTGTCGCTGGAGGCACGCAAGCGCGGGCAGTTCTGGAGATAGACCAAGTCCATGAGTAAATCAATTGACTCGGGCCGCGAAGAGCGTGGACATCCTGCGTCGACCCGGCTAGCGTCCTGTCTGGCGGATTCGCTCCAAGTTGACACCTCCGGACCCTGCGGGCATCATTCTGGAAACCGACACACTCCGTATCGGAACACCCTAAGTATCGAACCGCACTGAAGGAGCCGGGGACCAACCATGAGCGACGTCCGTTTTGTCGACACCACCGTGCGCGACGGCAACCAGAGCCTTTGGGCGCTGAACATGCGCACCGACGCGATGCTTGCGGTGGCGGAGCACATCGACGAGGCCGGGTTCGAGTCGGCCGAGTTCTTCGTCACGGTGATGTTCAAGAAGCTGGTGCGCGAGCAGAAGGAGGACGCCTGGGACTGGTTCCGGCTGGGCACCAAGCGCTTCCGCAAGACCCCGCTCCGGCTCCACGGCGGCCTCAAGCTCATCGAGAAGATCCCGGTGTGCGTGTTCGAGCTGATGATCCAGCGCATCATGGACTACGGCATCACGCTGACGCGCACCTCGAACTCGTGGAACAACTACGACGAGTTCGACGTGGAGAAGACCGGGCTCAAGAAGCTCGGCATGGACACGGTGGTGAACCTGATCTACTCGGTGTCGCCGCGCCACACCGACGAATACTACGCGCAAAAGGCGCGGGAGGCCGCGGCCATCAACCCGGTGCGGATCTGCTTCAAGGACGTGGGCGGGCTGCTGACCCTGGAGCGGGCGCGCACGCTGATCCCCATCGTGCTGGAGAACATCGGCGACACGCCGGTGGAGTTCCACGCCCACTGCAACAACGGGCTGGCGCCCTTATGCTACCTGGAGGCCGTGGACATGGGCCTGACCACGCTGCACACGGGCATCCCGCCGCTGGCCAACGGCTCGGCGCAGCCGTCGATCTTCAACGTGGCGCGCAACCTCCGGGCCATGGGGCACAACCCGCTCATCGACGAGGAGGTGCTGCGGCCGGTGACGGAGAAGCTCCAGTACATCGCCCGGCGGGACAACCTGCCGGTGGGCCGGGTGGTGGAGTACGACGAGTCCCAGTACACGCACCAGGTGCCCGGCGGCATGATCTCCAACTTCCGCCACCAGCTCGCGCTCATCGACATGCGCGACCGGCTCGACGCCATCCTTGAGGAATGCGTCCGGGTGCGCGAGGAGTGGGGCTATCCCATCATGGTGACGCCGCTGTCCCAGTTCGTGGGCACCCAGGCGGCCATCAACGTCATCTGCGGCGAGCGCTACAAGGAGGTCACCGACCAGGCCATCCAGTACGCCCTGGGCTACTGGGGCAAGGAAGGCGCCGAGTACATGGACCCGGAGGTCAAGGACAAGATCCTGGGCCGCCCACGCGCCAAGGAGTGGGAACACTGGGAGCTGCCCACGCCGTCGATCCAGGAGGTGCGCCGCCAGATCGGCGCCACCCACGTGTCCGACGAGGAGTTCCTGCTGTGGGTCTTCGCCGGCGAGGAGGCGGTCAAGGCCCTGCCCGACGGCGGCCGCCCCAAGGAGTACCTGAGCGCGAGCACGCCCCTGGTCCGGCTGGTGGGCGAGCTGACCCGCCAGGACAAGGCCAACCACATCTACATCCGCAAACCCGACTTCTCGCTGACCCTCGGCCGGGCCGGCGCAGATTGACACGCTGCCGCCGATCGGATAATCCCGAAGGACGGTCTTCCGCCATCCGCGACCGCTCCATTCCAGTACCAGGGAGGGAACCCAGTGACCTCAACCAGTCCCCGACGCATCATCGACGGCGACGGCCACGTGGTCGAAGACATTGCGGCCATCATCGACAACATGCCGCCGGAGTACATCGGCAAGACCTTTTCGGAGGCACGCGCCAAGAGCCCGTTTCCGCCCATCGACCACCTGCACTCGGCCAACCGCCACTACGTCCCGGAAGGGGCCTTCGCCAACGTCGGGCCGGAGGGCTGGGAAGTGTTCCTGGAGGACGTGCGCATCGACGCCACGGTGCTCTACACCAGCGCCGGGCTGGCCTTCGGCAAGATCGTGAGCCGCGACTGGGCCATCGAGCTGGCGCGGGCCTACAACAACTGGATCCACGAGACCTACGTGGCCCGGAGCCCGCGCTTCCAGGCCATGGGGCTGCTGCCGCTGCAGGAGCCCAAGGCCGCGGCCGCGGAACTGCGGCGCATGGTCACGGAGCTGGGCCTGTGCGGCGCCATGCTGCCGTCCACCGGCGCCAACATGCCGCACCTGGGCTCCGAGCGCTACTGGCCCATCTACGAGGAGGCGGAGCGGCTGGGATGCGCCATCGGCATCCACGGCGGCGCGCACGAGGGCATGCTCATGGACGACATGACGCCGTACGCGCCGGTGAACGCCCTGGGTCACCCCATGGGGCAGATGATCTGCTTCGCCGGCGTCATCTTCAACGGCGTCCTGGACAAGTTCCCGGGGCTCCGCATCGGCTTCCTGGAGGCCGGCTGCGCCTGGCTGCTCACCTGCCTTGAACGGTTCAGCGGCTCATGGGCGAGCCACGTGCAGTACGACCCGCGCGGGCGCTTCCTCAAGCTCGACGACGGCATGAGCATCACCGACTACGTCTGCCGCCACATCGACGAGGACCGCATCTTCGTGGGCGTGGAGGGCGACGAGCTGTCCATCGCCGAGGCGGTGCGCGTGGTGGGCAACAAGCCGTTCCTGTTCTCGTCCGACTACCCCCACGAGGTGGACGCGGCCACGTGCAAGCACGAGCTGCAGGAGCTGGAGGAGAACGAGGAGCTGAGCGACGACGACAAGGACGCCATCCTCTTCCGCAACGCCCAGCGGTTCTACCGGCTGGGCGAGGGCGCGGCGCAGGGCGCGTAGGCCCTTCGACTTCGCTTCGCTACGCTCAGGACGAATGGAGAATGAACGGGAGGCCAACCGTGAGCACGTTGCAAGATCAGATGATCGTGGACGGCGACGGCCATGTGGTGGAGGACCACGAGGCCATCTGGGCGCGGATGCCCGAGGCGTACCGCGGGAAGAACTGGTCCGTGCGCAGTCCCTTCGCGCCCAACGACCACCTGCACGCGGCCAACCGCCACTTCGTTCCCGAGGGCGCGTTCGCCAACGTTGGCCTCGAGGGGTGGGTGGAGTTCCTGGAAGACGTAGGGGTCGAAAGCACGGTGCTCTACCCTTCCAACGGCCTCACCTTCGGCCGGATCGTGAGCCGCGACTGGGCCATCGAGCTGGCGCGGGCCTACAACGACTGGATCCACGACGAGTACACCGCCCGGAATCCGCGCTTCCAGGCCGTGGGACTGATCCCGCTGCAGGAACCGGAAGCCGCGGCGGAGGAGTTGCGGCGCATCGTCGAGGAGCTTCACTTCACCGGCGCCATGCTGCCGGGCACCGGCGCGGCCCAGCTTCAGAACCACCTGGGAGACGAGCGCTACTGGCCCATTTACGAAGAGGCGGACCGGCTCGGCTGCGCCATCGCCGTCCACGGCGGCATCCACGACAACATGGGGCTGGACGACATGAGCCCCTATGCGCCAGTGAACGCCCTGGGGCACCCGTTCGGGCAGATGGTGAACTTCGCCGGCATCGTCTTCAACGGTGTGCTGGACCGCTGCCCCAACGCCCGCTTCGGCTTCCTGGAGGCCGGAGCCGCGTGGTTCATCAACTGCCTGGAGCGCTTCGAACGTTCCTGGAGCAGCCACGTCCAGTACGATCCCAACGGGCGCTTTCTCCGGCTCGGGGACAATGAATCCGTCACGGACTACGTCCTCAAGCACGTGGACGCGGGCCGGATCTTCGTGGGCGTGGAGGGCGGCGAGCTGACCCTTCCCTTCGCCGTGCGCATCGCGGGCAACAAGCCGTTCCTCTACTCGTCCGACTTTCCGCACGAGGTGAACCACGCGACCGCGAAGGAAGAGATCCAGGAACTGCGGGAGAACCCCAAGCTCACCGACGACGACAAGGCGGCGATCCTCCACGGCAACGCCCGGCGCTTCTACCAACTCGGATAGGGTGCCGCCGGGCTTCTCACCGTGACGCAGCGCCGCCCTCCCCTCTCGGTCCCCTTCTTCTACGGCTGGGTCGTCGTGGCGCTGACCTTCTGCGTCAACCTCACCGCGGCCGGCACCCGCTCCGCCGCAACGCTGCTGATCAAGCCGCTGGAAGCCGAGTTCGGCTGGAGCCGCACCCTGGTCTCCGTGCCGGGCGCCATGAACCTCCTCCTGTTCGGCATCGGCGCACCGTTGGCGGGCTGGCTGGTGGACCGCTACGGCTCCCGCCGGGTGGTGTACTATTCGCTCGCCATGGTGACGGTGGGGCTGGTGGCAACGGCCTTCATCCAGCAATGGTGGCAGCTCCTGTTCTTCTGGGGCCTGGTGGTGGGCGTCGGCACCAGCGCCACCCCGGTGCTCGCCGCGTCCGTGGCCAACCACTGGTTCGTGCGGCACCGCGGCGTCACCATCGGCATCCTCACCAACGGCAACGCCGCCGGGCAGATGGTCTTTCTGCCGCTGCTCACCATCATCATCGCCGCCAGCGGCTGGCGCGGCAGCATGTTGTTCCTGGGCGTCATCGCCTTCGGGCTGATGATACTGGTGTCCATGTGGATGCGCGACGAACCGGCGGACGTGGGCCTGGAACCCTTGGGCCAGCATGACACCGGTAGCGTCGCCGCGGCCGCCCGGCGCGACGTGCCGGCGTCGGCCACCCCGGTGCGCGACGCCTTCCGCAGCTCCACCTTCTGGCTCCTGAGCGCGGGCTTCTTCGTCTGCGGCGTCACCGCCAACGGGCTCATCGGCCTGCACCTCATACCCCATGTCGTCGAGGACCTCGGCATCGCCGCGGTCGTCGCCAGCCTCATCGTGGGGGTCATGGGGGGCATCAGCTTCATCGGCACCATCGGCGCCGGCTGGCTGGTGGACCGGGTGGACGCGCGCAAGGTCCTGGCCCTGGCCTACTTCCTGCGCGGCTGTGCGCTGTTCCTGCTGCCCTTCGTCGACAGCCTGCCGGGATTGATCGTGTTCGCCACGGTGTACGGCATCGACTGGTACGCCACCGGCCCCGCCACCACGGCCATCGCCGCGGACACCTTCGGCCGGCACGCGGTGGCGCGCATCTTCGGCTGGATCTTCCTGGCGCACCAGCTTGGCGCCGCCTCGGCGGGCAATATCGCCGGCGTGGTGTACGACGCGTTCGGCGAGTACCAGTACGCGTTCCTCGCCGGCGCCACCATGGCGCTCATCGCCGCCGCATTGGTGTTGCAGATCACGCCGCGGGCGGCCCGCCTGACCCCGGCGGCGGGCACCGCGTAAACGGAGACTCTCATGCAGCTACCACCCATCGCCGCCACCACCATCGGCAGCTTTCCCCGGCCCGGTTGGCTGGCCAGCGCCGTCCGCAGCA
The DNA here is from genome assembly GCA_028818775.1 of Deltaproteobacteria bacterium. Taxonomy (NCBI): domain Bacteria; kingdom Pseudomonadati; phylum Myxococcota; class Myxococcia; species Deltaproteobacteria bacterium. The sequence goes on from JAPPNE010000048.1 coordinate 111,239, forward strand.
CGGTCACCTTCAACCTGGAGGGAGACCTCTTGCAGGAAGGCCTGGACGACGCCACCGCCCTCGCCATCCGCGGCCAGGAACTGGCCGGTCTCGACCTCGTCACCGACGGGGAGCAGCGCCGTCCCCACTTCATCGACCACGTCCTGAACTCCATGGAGGGCGTGGACACGGTGAACCGCGTGCCCAAGGGCCTGTACCGGCGGCGCGAGGAGGTGCACCAGGTGCCGCGCGTGTACGGCCCCATCAGCCGGCGGGTCCCGGCCGTGGTGGAGGACCTGCGCTTCGCCAAGTCGCGCACGGACCGGCCCGTGAAGATGGCAGTGCCCGGACCCATGACGGTTATTGACAGCACCCTGGACGAACACTACGGCGGGGACGAGGCCGCCATGGCCATGGACGTGGCCGCGGTCCTGAACGCCGAGTTGCGCGACCTTCAGGCGGCCGGGGCGGACGTGGTGCAGATCGATGAGCCCGCCATGACCCGCTACCACGAGAAGGTGGCCGACTACGGCGCCCGCGCCCTGGACCGCTGCATCGAAGGCATCACCATCCCCACCATCGTGCACCTGTGCTACGGCTATCCCGGCGGCAAGAGCCTGCAGCACGAGTACGAGTACCCGGAACTCTTCCCGCTGTTGCTCGAAACCAACATCGGCGGATTGGCCGTGGAATTCGCGCGCAGCAACTACGACCCGGCCATCCTCGAACCGTGCAAGGAGCGCCTTGTCCTGTTCGGCGCCGTGGACCCCAGCGACACCCCCGTGCCCCCGGTGGACACCGTGGTGACGCGCGTCCGTGACGCCCTCCGCTACCTCGACGCCGACAAGCTCCTGCTGGCTCCCGACTGCGGCCTCATGACCGTGAGCCGCGAACTGGCGTTCGCCAAGGCGAAACTTCTGGCGGATGCCGCCGCGGAGTTGCGCCGGACGCTGTGACCGTACGGCGAGTGCCGCCTACCCACTATGATCGGGCAAATTATCCGGACAGGATACTGACATCACCACGAACCATCACCGATGTATCGCCTCGTGAAACTGCCTGAAGGTGTCGCCGGCCGTCTCTACGTCGGCAGCATGCCCGGCCGCTACGAGGTGTTCGAGGAGGCGTGGCGCGCCATCATCGACCACGGCGTCACCCGCGTCATCTGCCTCGTGCCCTCGGAAGAACTGCGCGACAAGTCGCCGCTCTACGCCCGCGCCGTCGATGAGGCGCGGATGCCGTGGGTGCACGAGAGCTTTCCCATCGAGGACTTCGAGGCCCCCACCGACCGTAAAGCATTCTGGGCCATGGCCCGCAAAGCCGCGCGCCTGCTCGACGAAGGAGAGACCCTGCTGGTTCACTGTGCAGCAGGGATCGGCCGCACAGGCACCTTCTCCGTGTGCGTGCTGCTGGCCCTGGGCCTGGCCCCGGCCGCTGCGCGCGCGGCCGTGCGCAAGGTCGGCTCCGCCCCCGAGAACGCCGCCCAGGACGACGTGATCCGGTGGGCGGCGGGCCTGCTGAACGGGTCGGAAAAGGCGAGTTGACAGGTCCCAGGGCTAGGGGCATCATTCAATCGTCCGGAATGGATATCGAGCTTCAAGGGAGGACATGAAGATGAGCCGCATCACACCCCCTCTCAACTTCTCCAAGTGGATCGATGAGCACCGTCACCTGCTCAAGCCGCCCGTGGGCAATCAGGTGGTCTACAAGGACACCGAGTTCACGATCATGGTGGTTGGGGGACCCAACACCCGCAAGGATTACCACGTGGACGAGGGCGAGGAGTTCTTCTACCAGCTCGAAGGCGACATGACGCTGCGCATCATGGAGGACGGAGCGCCGCGGGACATCCCCATCCGCGCGGGCGAGATCTTCCTGCTGCCGCCCAAGGTGCCGCACTCGCCGCAACGGAGGGCCAACACCGTCGGGCTCGTCGTCGAGCGCCAGCGGCGTGAAGGCGAGCTGGACTGGTTCCAGTGGTACTGCGACGACTGCAACGCCAAGATCTACGAGGAATCGGTGCAGCTCACCGACATCGTTGCCCAACTCCCGCCCATCTTCGAGCGCTTCTGGAAGAACGAGGCCAACCGCAAGTGTGACGGCTGCGGCACCGTCATGGAGCCGCTCAACTGAGCCGCGACCCGCGCGCACCCACTTCCAGGCTCTACCGCGGCCTCGCCAACGCGCTGACCCTGGGGCGCTTCGCCGCCCCGGTCCCCTTCATCTACCTGATGGTCGAAACCTACCGGGGAGCCCCAGGCTCCCCCGGTGCGCTACTGTTCGCCCTGTACGTCGTCACTGCGTCTTCAGACCTCGCCGACGGCTACTTCGCCCGCCGCTCCGGCGCCCCGAGCGCACGCTGGGCCCGTCTCGACGCCTCGGCGGACGTGCTCTTCAACACGACGGCCCTTCTGGCGGCCGCATGGCTCGAACTCGTGGGCTACTGGGTACCCTTGGGCATCGCCGCCCTCGCGGCGCAGTTCCTGTACCGCAACAGGACGGCGCACGCCGACACCGGGCCGCAACTCCTGGAGGACCTCCCCGGAAAGGCCGCCGGCGTCATCTACTACCTGCTGGTGGGCGCCGTTGTGTTGGGAATCTGGCTGGACCGGGATCGGGCACCCGTGTGGCTCGGTTGGGCGGGGAACGCGGTGTTCGTTTACACGGCGCTGGTCTTTGCACGCAATCTTCGGCGGTCCGACTCATCCGGCGACTAGCGATCGCCGCCATACAGCTTGAGCGGCATCAAACAAGCCGCGGCAACGAAGACGAAAACCCCCGCGAGCACGAAGGCCGAGCCGAGGCCGTAGAGATCGGCCAGGTAGCCGGCGATGATGGGCGTGGGCAGGACCGCGATCTGGGCGATTACCGTGGTCAGGCCTTGGGACGACGCCTGCACGTTGGCGCCGGAGACGTCGGCGATGACCGCAGTGAGCACGTTCATCAGGGTGTAGAAGAAGGTGCCGATGGCGGTGATGACGAGGGTCAAGCCCAGCACGGGGGGCGCCACGGCGAGCAGCATGTAGAGGACCGCGAGGACAAGCATCGAGGGGACCAGCACGAGCTTCCGGCCGTAGCGGTCGGAGAGATAGCCCAGCGGGGTCTGAGAGAAGATGCCGACGACGTGGAGCAGCATCCAGTAGACACCCAGCAGACTTGCCGAAAGCTTCAACTCCTCCACGAGGTAGATGGGCAGAAAGGTCAGGACCACGACCCGGCCCATGGTGAGGAGGCCTCGGGAGGCGGATATCGCCACAAAGGTGCCGTCCCTGAGCAGCGCCATCATCTCGCCGAAGCGTCCGATGCGCGACCGGGGGACTTCATCCTGCCGGAACAACCCGAGGAGCCCGCGAAGGACCAGAAAACCGAAGAGGATCCCGGGAACGATCTGCCACCAGAGAATACCCTCCCACGGCAACGCCGCCAGCAGCACGCCCTGGGCCAGGGGCGACAGGCTGTCGCTCACCGTGGCGCCGGTGCCGTGGACCGAGATGGCCGTGCCCCGCCGTTCCGGGAACTTGGACGTGAGTGTCGCCGCGGCCGTCGGATGCCATAAGGCGGTGCCGAAGCCGATGAGCACGCTGGCGGCGAAAGCGACACCGAAGCCGCCGCGGCTTCCGAAAAGCAGGTACGCCAGCCCCATCATGACCAGGGAGGAGGCCAGTATCATGTCCCGGTACCGGTGCAGGGCGTCTGCGAGGATTCCGGCGGGAAGGTTGAGGGTACCCTGCCCGAATTGGCGCGCGGCCCCCAGCGCCCCTGCCTGCACCGCGTTGAGACCGAGCCCGGCCTTGATGAACGGCAACGCCACCGGAAACAACTGCTGGAACCAGTGGATCACGATGTGTCCGCCGGTCACGACGGCCAGCAGACGGAGCCGTTCCTGTCCCAGGTCGCGGGCGGCGTCTACGAGACGCTGGGTGCGGGAACGGACGAGCGGACTATGGTCGGGAGCGATCATCGACATGCCAAACCGCCCGTCGCCCTGTTGCTTCGCGGCCGTGACTTGTCGCGCTTGATGTTGAGATCGACTCCCACCAAGGAAGATTTTTTCAAAAATTCGGCCGTCGACAGTTCCGACCGCGCCATGCGGTCGTAGTCGTCCGCGGACAGTACCACCGCCGTCCTGCGGCCATTCACCATGATGGTCTGCGGACCCGACTCCATGGCATCATGCACCACCTGTTCGAGGCGGGTCTTTGCTTGCTCGAGCTTCCAGATGTTGATCATGTGCTCCTCCCCTGCCGTCCTCACCAGATAACACGCAACTCCCCGAAGCCCAAAGGTCAGTCCTGTACGGTCCTCTTCCCGAACAAATCCGCGTACACCCGCGGCAGGAAGATCAGGCCGAAGGAACCGTTGGCGAGCATGAACGTGAGGTGGGCGGCGAGGCTGTAGGCGAGGAGGTCGGCCTCGGCGGCGTAGCCGCCGAAGAAGAAGATCCAGGCGGCCTGGGAGGTGCCGAGGTGGGCCACGGTGACGGGCAGCGCGGCCACCAGGTAGACGATGGGCAGGAAGGCCAGCAGCGGCAGCACGGGGATCTCGATGCCGAAGAACGTGAGTGCCCGGTAATGGACCAGCAATGACAGGAAGAACACCGAGCCCTTGAGGACGAGGATCGCCAGGGACTGTCGTAAGCGCACCCGGCGGAACGTGGACAGCAGTACGTTGCCGCCGAAACGCCGTCCCAGCGCCCCAAGCCGGCCGCGGGCGATGCCGACCACGGTGAGCCAGATCAGTGCCAGCAGCACCGGCAGGACGAAGAAGACCGCCGGCGTACCGCCGGGGAAAGCGGCCGAGCCCACGGTGGCGAAGAAGATGAGGTTGGTGGCTTCCAGCAGGATGAGCAGCACCACGGTGCTGGTGATCTCGCCCAGGGGCGTGCGGAAGCGACGGTTCAGGTAAAGCGCCAGCGCCGCTTGGGCAAGCTGCGTGTTGATGATGGCCACGACGTAGGTGGACGCGCGCACCGGCAGCAGCTCCCGGTAACGGATCGGTCCGTGAAACCAGCGAATCAAAGCGGTGAGCACCGCCGAGTCCGCCAGGAAGAAACAGAGCGAGAACGAGCCCATGACGGCGAAGAACGGCAGCAGGCGCGCGCCGGAAACGGCCTGCCAGAAGGCCTCGAAGGGGATGCGCCAAAAGATGATGCCGAAGATGATGATGGTCAGCGCGACCGGCACGAGGCGAGCCAGGAGGCTCTGTTCCTTCGGCGAAGCCGTTGTTCCACGAGTCGCTGAATCGTTCACGTTCCTTGTCCGTGTTGGGTAGCCTGCCTGTGAGCCTGCGCCGACAGTTCATCCAGCAGTTCGTCCACCGGGGTCAACGGAAACGGCAGAAGCTCGCGCGTTTCCGTGGCGTCCCCGAGATGCTCGTTGAACAGCGTGTCGAAGAGGGTCGGGTTCCAGCCCCACCCCAGCCGTCCGCCCATGACGGCGGTTGCCTTTGCCAGCCAGCCGGGCACACCCACCACCAGCGGACGGCGGTCCATGCGGGCCGCGGCCCGGCGCAGCAGTTCGGCGTAGGTCAGGGTGTCGGGACCCACAAGGTCCAGCACGTGGACCGGGGCGGTCTCCACCGTGAGCGCCCACTGGATGGCGCGGGTCACGTCCGCGAGCGCCACCGGCTGGATGCGCACCTTGCCGCCGCGCACCAGGGGTACCACCCGTCTCGCTGCCAGATGGAACAGAGTGCGCGTCGACGGCGTTCCCCCGCCCAGCACCATGGGGACGCGGAACACCACGGTCTCGAATCCCGCGCGGCGGATGGCCGATTCGGCCTGAGCCTTGGAACGCAGGTACTCGTTGGGCGAGTTCAACTTCGCGCCCGGCGCGCTCAGGTAGACGAACCTACCAACGCCGGCGGACTTGGCGGCGGACAGCACGGTTCGGGTGGTCGCGGTATTGGCATCCTGGAGCCGCTCGCCACGCCGAGGCTGGAGTGCCCCGGCCAAGTGCGCCACGGCGGCAGCACCTGCAACCGCGTCCGCCAACGATCCGGAATCGCCGTAGTCGACTTGGCGGACTTCGACCGGGAGACCGTCGAGGACGGCGGCCTGGGCGGGTCCTCTCACCAGCGCACTCACACGTTCACCCGGTGGACGAGCGGATTCCGCCAGAAGACGGATCAGCGCGACTCCCACCACACCGTTGGCCCCAGTGACTACGATATCGATGGCAGGACTCCCAGCCCCACCGCTCCTGGATTCCCGCGTTCGCGGGAATGACGGTTCCGGGGTCTCAGCCGCATATTGGTGCCAACAGCGTCGTGCGGGGCCGGCGTTTCGGTTGGAACGGCGTCAGCTCAGCATCCGGTGCGTCGGTGCCAGCAGTTTCTCCACCGGAAGCCCGTGCGTGCATGAGCCGGCGCACGCCTGGGTCGGGCAGGTGAGGCAGGCCTCGGCGCCTCGGCCGAGGAGGGCGTATTCGCTGCGCGCCAGCTTCTCGTCCTGGTAGTCGCGGGCGTACATGCGCGTGCGCAGCACGTCGGCGATGGGGACGCCGTAGGGACAGGCGCCCTCGCAGTCGTTGCACGCGTGGCGGCAGTAGGAGGCGCCGTTCATGGCCGCGTAGCCCTTGAGCAGCTCGAAGTCACCGCGCGCCGCGGTGGTCCAGCCGGAGGCGCCCAGGTATTCCTTGATGCCGCCCGCGTCGGTCATGGAGATGATCAGCGCGTGCACGTCGGGATTGGACAGCACCCAGCGGAACGCCGCCTGGGCGTAGGTCGCGCCGTCCTTCTCGAACGGGCGCATGTCGTTCAAGCGAGCGCCCATGAGGGTCTTCATGGCGATGACGCCCACGTTCTTGGTCTTGGCTTTCTGGAGCACCCGCGGGAGATCGGGCTGGCGCGCGATGAAGTCGAACCCGCGCGTAAAACGTTCGTAGAACTTCGGGTCCATGCCGAAGTTGTAGGACACCAGGAGGACGTCCATCATGTCCCGGTCCAGCGCATAGTCCAGACACTGGATCAGCCGGCCGGCGTGACCGGACATGCCGGTGAAGCGGATCTTGCCCTGCTTCCTCGCCTGGTCCACGAAGGCGTGCCACTCGGGGTTCTCGAGCCGGCCGACGTCGTTGACCGCGTGGGTGAAGTACACGTCCACGTAGTCGGTCTGAAGGCGCCGCAGGCTGGCTTCCAGGGAACGCATCATCGACGCCCTGCCCTCGCTCGAACTGGTGTGGGTCTTGGAGGCGATGAAAACCTTGTCGCGCTTGCCCCGGAGCGCGTTGCCGATGGTGATCTCGGAATCGCCGCCGCGATAGCTCTCGGCGGTGTCGAAGTAGTTGATGCCGCGGTCCAGGGCGTCCAGCACCAGGTGCTCCTCGCCGGCGTCGAGGCGGCTGGAGCCGAACGAGATGTCGGAGATCTCGAGTCCGGTGCGGCCAAGGGTGACGTAGCGCTTCACCTCGGCACGGGTTGCGGCGCGCGCCGTCCCGGCCGCGTTCCCGGTGAAAGGCAGCAGCCCCGCGGCTACCCCTGCCAGAGCACCCCGGCGGAAAAGCTCGCGCCGGCCCAGCTTCTCAGCTTCGTCGGACTTCTTCATGGCGGCTCCTCGAGTCTTGCGCCGATCTCACCGAAAGACTCATGCACAATACGTTATGGAAAGAGTAGACCTGAAACGACACCGATTGTCCAACGAGCATTTCCGGAATTCACATCCACATGCCCGCACCCGAACACGCGCGCTGACGGATCAGGCCTCATCCCCGGCGACGCCCACCAGCGAGTTTAGCAGTGCCTCGTCGGCGGCGAGGGCGGCGCTGGGGCCGTCGTAGACGATGCGGCCGCGGTTCATGACCACGGTGCGGTCGGAGAACTCCAGGGCGATGCCGGTGTGTTGCTCCACCAGGATAATGGTGAGCCCTTCCTGGGCGCGCAGGGTGTGCATGGCGTCCACAAGCTGCTCGATGATGACCGGGGCCAGGCCCTCGGTGGGCTCGTCCATGAGCAGCACCGCCGGGTTTCCCACCAGCGCCCGGGCGATGGCAAGCATCTGCTGCTCGCCGCCGGAGAGTTGGTTGCCCTTGTGGGTGGTGCGCGAGCCCAGTTGCGGGAACAGCTCGTAGACCTGCTCGAAGGTCCAGCCGCCGGCGCGGCGCGCCACCGCCAGGTTCTCGTACACGCTCAGTGACGGGAACACCTCGCGTTCCTGGGGCACGAGCCCCAGGCCGGCGCGCACGCGGTCGTAGGTCCTGGCATTGGAGATGTCGCGCCCCGCCAGCTCGATGCGCCCGGAGTGGAGCGTGGTGTAGCCCAGGACGGTGCCCAGAAGCGTGGTCTTGCCCACGCCGTTGCGGCCGATGATGCTCACACGTTCGCCGCGGTCGAGGGCCAGGTCGATGTCCTCCAGCACCACGGTCCGGCCGTAGCCGGCATGGACGCCGGCGAGGGCGAGGGCCTTGTCCGGAGCCGCGCCCGGGGCCTGGCTTTCGGGAGCGTTCAACGCCTTCCTCCGTGCAACTCGGCGTTCTCGCCCAGGTACACCTCCCGGACGCGCGGGTCCGCGCCCACCTCGGCGGGAGTGCCTTCGGTGAGAATCGCGCCGGCAACCAGCACCGTGATCCTTTGCGCGAAGCGGAAGACGATGTCCATGTCGTGCTCGATCATCAGCACGGCGATGGACTCGGGCAAGGCTTCGACCGCCTCCAGAAGCACGTGGCTCTCGGTGGACGGCACCCCGGCGGCCGGCTCGTCCAGCAGGAGCACCTTGGGGTGGAGGCCCAGGGCGATGGCCAGCTCCACCAGCCGCTGCCGGCCGTAGGGAAGCTCGCGCACCTGCCTTTGGGCGTCGTCGTCGAGCTTCACCGATTCAAGGAGCGTCATGGCCTCCGCGATCACATCGCCGCGCGCGTCGGCGCGCCGCCACAGCCTGGCCGAAAGGGAACGCCGCTCGCTGACGGCCATGCAGACGTTTTCAAGGACGCTCAAGCCGCGGAACAGTGTGTTGATCTGGAAGGTGCGCGCGAGCCCGCGCTTCACCCGGCGCGCCTGAGGCCAGTAGGTGATGTCCTGGCCGTCCAGCAGGATGACGCCGCCGGAGGGCTCGACGGTGCCGGTGATGAGGTTCACCAGGGTGGTCTTGCCCGCGCCATTGGGGCCGATGAGGGCGTGCCGGGCGCCGGGCCGCAGGGCCAGGGAAACCGCGTCCGCCACCACCAGGGCGCCGAAGCTCTTGGACAGGTCGCGGACCTCCAGCAGGGGGGCGCTCACGGTCCCTCCCGCCTGACCCACGCACGCAGGCGCTCCGTCAGCCCCAGCATGCCCTCGGGGGCGTACAGGATGGTGGCCACAAGCAGCGCGCCGATGCCGAAGAGCCAGTATTCCGGGCTCAGCTTGGCGAGCTGGTCCTGCAGGATCATGTACAGCGGCGCGCCGATAAACGCGCCGTACAGCCGGCCGGTGCCGCCGAGGATCAGCATGATCATCACGTCGCCCGAACGTTCGAAGCTGAGCACGTCCAGGGCCACGAACTCCGTGGTCTGCGCCAACAAGGCGCCGGCGACGCCGGCCATGACCGCGGCGATGGTATAGGCGCGCAGCATCTGACGGTACACCGGACAGCCGATGGCGTGCATGCGCCGTTCGTTTTCCCGGATGCCGCGCAGCGACTGCCCGAAGGACGAGTTCACGATGGCGCGGGCGGCGAGGAACATGACGAACAGCACCGCCAGGGCGTACAGGTACGCGGTCTGGCCGTAGAGATCGAACTCGAAGACGCCGAACAGCGGTTCCATCACCACGCCCTGCAGACCGTCGTCGCCGCCGGTCCAGTGCTCCTGCTCGTTGGCCAGCTCCTGCAACAGGATCGTCACCGCCAGCGTCAGCATCAGCAGGGTGAGCCCGCGCGTGTAGAGGATCACGGCGCCGCACACGAAGCCCACGGCGCCCGCCACCAGGCCCGCGATCACCAACCCGCTCAGGGGTTCGCTCCAGCCCACGTGCGCCGACAGGATGCCGGCGGTGTACGCCCCGGTGCCGAACAAGGCCGCGTGGCCCAGGGACACGATGCCCGCGTAACCCAGGATCATGTCCAGCGACATGGCGAAGAGCACCATGATGAGGATCTGGGAACCCAGTTGCAGGTAGTCGGGGAACAGGAAGAACCCCAGACCCGCCGCCAGCCAGGGGAGCATCTCCGCCGGACGGACGGCGGCGGTTCGAAGCGCGTTCTGGTAAGCCGGCTGTTCCATACCGGACCCTGCGCGGCGCGGCCCCTATCGGGCGTAAAACCCCTGCGGGCGCCACAGGAGCAGAATGATGGTCACCGCGAAGATGAAGAACGCGCCGAAGGCGGGCAGATAGTATTTTCCCGCGGTGTCCACGATGCCGAGGATCAGGGAGGCGGCGAAGGCCCCCCGCAGGCTCCCGAGGCCGCCCACCGCCACCACGATGAGGAAGTAGACCAGGTATTCGAGCGCGTAGGTGGGGGTCAGACCCAGGATCTCCGTGCCCAGGGCGCCCCCCAGTGCCGCCAGGGCGCTCCCCAAGGCGAAGGTCAGCGTGAACAGCCGCCGGATGTTGATGCCCACGGTCTCGGCCATGCGCTGGTTGTCCACGGCGGCGCGCACCTTGGCGCCCAGCAGCGTGCGTTCGAACCCGTACCAGAGGCCGATGATCACCGTAACGCTCACCAGGATGATGAACGTGCGGTAGGTGGGGAAGTCCCGGAACCCGAGGTCCACTTGGCCCTTGAGGTAGGACGGGACATCGAGCTGCACGTTCAACGGACCCCAGAGGAACGTGCACACGGCGATGCCCATGAACACCAGGCCGATGGTCAGGAGCACCTGCTGCAGTTCGTCGGCGCCGTAGAGGCGGCGGTAGAGCGTACGCTCCAGCACGATGCTGATGAGCGCCACCGCCACGCAGCCCAGGGGCGCGCCAAGGAGGAACGGCACCCCCCACTCCCGGATGAAGGACACCGCGATGTACCCGCCCAGCATGGCGAACATGCCGTGGGCCAAGTTCACGAAACCCATGAGGCCCATGGTCACGGAGAGCCCCACCGAGATGATGAACAGGACCATTGCGAACGCGAGGCCGTCGAACGCAATGCTGACGAGGGAGTTGATCACGGGTACGGCGCGCCGCCCCACGTTATCGCGGGGCGGCGCGATACCTTGCGAGCACGCACGCTACTTCTTGCTCTCCAGCTCCTTCCACGGGTCCTTGATCATCTCGAGCGTGTCGGTCTCGACGTTGGCGAGGGCGCCGTCACGCTTCTCGACCTTGCGCAGATACTGGTTCTGCACGATGTCGCGCGTCTCGGGATCGATCATGATGGGGCCGCGCGGACTGTTGAACTTCCACCCCTTCCACACCGCCAGGGCCTTGTCGGCGTCGATCTTGCCGTTCAGGCGCCGCACCGCCTCATGGATCGCGGCCATGCCGTCCCAGCCCTGGACGCCGAAGAAGTCCGGCGTACTGTCGGCGCCGTAGGTATCCTTCCATGCCTTCACGAAGGCTTTGTTCTCGGCCCGGTCCGCGGCCGCCGAATAGTGATGCATGGTGACGACGCCAAGGGGAACCTCTCCCATGTTGGGCAACTCCGAGTCCTGGGTGATGTCGCCCGGGCCGATCAGCTCGATGCCCGCCGCCCTCATGCCCAGGTCGTCGTAAGTCTTCATGACGCCGGTGGCCCATTTGCCCGCCGGGATGAACACGTACAGCGCATCGGGCTTGGCATCCTTCACCGACTGCAGGAACGGCGTGAAGTCCGGGATCTTAGGAAACGGGAACGGGATGTCCGCCACGACCTTGCCGCCGGCGGCGGTGAACGCCTTGGTGAACGCCGTCTTGCTGTCCTTGCCCGGCGAGTAGTTGGCGTAGGCCACGGCGGCGGTGCGGATGTTCATCTTCTCGTAGGCGTGCCTCCCCAACGGGTACGCCGCCTGCCACATGGTGAACGACACACGGGCGGTGTATGGAGAACGCGTGGTGATCGCCGAGGTCCCGGCGTTCATGATGAGGAACGGCACCTTGGCCTTGCGCGTCACGTCGGAGATGGCGAAGGCGTTGTTGGAGTAGACGACGCCCGCGAGGATATCGATCTTGTCGCGGGTGATGAGCTCGGTGGCCAGGCGCTTGGCCACGTCGGCCTTGGGGCCGGTGCTGTCGCGCTTGATGATCTCGATCTTGTGGTCGCCCGTCCCCTTGGGGTGGAGCTTCTGGTAAAGCTCGAAGCCCCGGTCCACCTGCTGTCCCAGTTGCGCGTTGGGGCCAGAGTACGGAAGGATCACGCCCACCTTGACCGTCTCGGCCCATGCAACCCCGGTCACGATCAACAAAGCCGCGAACAATGCGGCCGGAAGTCTTATAGTCTTCATGGTGTCACCTCCTTCGAGTCTGCTGGCGCCCGCGAGCGCGGATCGATCTTAACACCCCTGTCGTTGACACGGCAATGGCCCCGGGCCAACTCGCATTCCTGCGGCAAAGCCGATAGCCTTACGCGTACCTCAACCCTTCGTCACAGGAGGCAAGCGCATGAGCAGCACGACCCTGTCGTCCAACGAGTTCGTCGAGCAACTCAAGAAAGAGATCGCCGCGTTCCACAAGCTGCGCATCAACCACCCGTTCGTGAAAGCCATATGCGAGGGCACGGCTTCCATGGACCTGATCCGCACCTGGGCGATACAGGACTACCAGTTCCGCGCCGCCGTGCCGCGCATCGCCCTGCTGCGCTACGTGGCGTGCAGCGACCCCGAGTTCGCCCCCAAGCTGTTCGAGGTTGCGGAGGAGGAAACCCGCGGCCTGCTGCCGGGCGCCTCCGGCCATCCGGACATGTTCGTGGAGTTCGCCGAGGCCATCGGACTCACGCGGGCGGACCTGGAGAACCCGCAGTTGCTGCCGGCCACCGCCGCGCACCTCTACTTCGCCGAGCTGGTGATCCACACGCATCCGTGGTTCGTGGTGATGGCGGCCCAGATAGGCGCCGAGGGCACGTTCGGACCGGCCGCGGCGTTGCTGGGCAAGGGGTTCATGAAGAGCTACGGCATGTCGCCCGAGTCGGTGCGCTTCTTCACCGTGCACGTGGAGGCCGACGAGGAGCACGGCTCCCTGGCGGAAGAGATCGCGCGCCGCTACCTCACCTCGACCAACCTGCAGCAGCAGACGCGGGAGATGATGTTCCGGCGCATGGAGCTGCTGTACGACATCTGGACGATCTAGGGTCGAGTCACCTGCGTCCGTCATTACTGCACCCCTCCGTCATTCCCGCGAAAGCGGGAATCCAGGGGTGGAGGGGCAACTCGGAAGTGAAACCATGAAGGATCAGGGCGCCATACGCCACATGGGGCGCAGCGTTCCCATGCGCGAGGCGGAGCCGCTGCTGCGGGGCCAGGGAGCTTACGTGGCCGACCTGCGGTTTCCGGGGATGCTGCACGCGGCGGTGCTGCGGAGCCCCCATGCCCACGCCACGATTCGGAGCATCGACGTGAGCGCGGCGCTGGCGATGCCGGGAGTGGTGCGGGTGCTCACGGGCGCGGACGTGCGCGACGCCGTCGCGCCCTTCCCATCGAGCTTCGAGTTCCACCCGCCCCCGTGGCTCAACGCCATCAAGCCCGTGCTCAAGGGACCGCGCGCCCGGGTGCTGGCCCTGGACAAGGTGCGCTACGTGGGCGAGCCCGTGGCCATGGTCGTGGCCGAGGACCGCTACAAGGCCGAGGACGCGCTCGACGGCATCGCCGTCGACTACGAGGAGCTGCCGCCGGTGGTGGATCCGGAGGCGGCGCTCGCGCCGGACGCGGTACCGATCCACGACGATGCCGATGACAACGTGGTGTTCCACTTCAGCATCGCCAAGGGCGACGTGGAGCGGGCCTTCGCGGATGCGCCCCACCGCATCGAGGAGCGGCTGCACCACCGGCGCCACGGCGGCATTCCCATGGAGGGACGGGGCGTCGTGGCCATGGCCGAGGTCAAGCCGCGCCGCCTGACCGTGTGGTCTTCCACCCAGGTGCCTCACAGCGTGCGCCGGCAGATCGCCTCCCAGCTCGGACTGGCCGAGGAGACCATCCGCGTGGTGGCGCCCCACGTGGGCGGCGGATTTGGTCCCAAGGTGGTGGTGTATCCCGAGGAGGTGCTGGTTCCCTACCTTGCTTTGGAGCTGGGCCGGCCGGTGCAGTGGATCGAGGACCGGCGCGAGCACTTCATCAGCACCGCTCACGCCCGGGACCAGATCCACTACATGGAGCTGGCCTTCGACGGCGACGGCCGCATCCTGGCCCTCAGGGACCGCTTCCTGCTGGACAACGGCGCCTACAACCCCATGGGCCTCACCGACGCCTACAACACCTCGGCGCACCTGCAGGGGCCGTACCGGATCCCCAACCTCGCGGTCACCGGCACCTGCGTGACCACCAACAAGGTGCCCAACGCGCCTTACCGCGGCGCCGGCCGGCCCGAGGCCGTGTTCGTCATGGAGCGCTGCATCGACCGCATCGCGGGCGAACTGGACCTCGACCCGGCGGAGGTGCGCTTCCGCAACTTCGTGCAACCCGAGGAGATCCCGTACGACGCCGGCGTCCTCTACCGCGACGGCATGCCCGTGCGCTACGACAACGGCGACTTTCCGGCCACGCTGCGCAAGGCCCTGGACGCGTGCGGGTACGAGGAGGTGCGCGCGCGGCAGAAGGAGGCTCCGCGCGACGGCCGCTACGTGGGCGTCGGTATCGGCTTCTACACCGAGGGGACCGGCGTGGGCTCCTTCGAGGGCGCCCGGGTGGAGGTGGACTCGTCCGGCGGACTGCTGGTCTCGGTGGGCGCCAGCGGCCACGGACAGGGACACGAGACCGTGTTCGCCCAGCTCACCGCCGACCTCTGGGGCGTGGCGCCGGAGGACGTCACCGTGGTGGGGGGCGATACGGACGCCATTCGCTACGGCTGCGGCACTTTCGCCAGCCGCAGCACCGTCAACGCGGGCACCGCCATCCACGAGGCCACCCGGCGCCTCAAGGCCAAGGTGTTCGAACTGGCCGGTCATCTGTTGGAAGCCAACCCCGACGACCTGACCACGCGCGGCGGCCGGGTCTTCGTGGCGGAGCGGCCGGACCATGGCGTCTCTCTGGCCGAGTTGGCCGGCGCTGCCGTGCCCGGCTGGGCTTCAAGGATGCCCGAGGGCATGGAGCCCAATCTGGAGGCGAGCTACTACTACGTGCCGCAGACCGTGACGTGGGCCCACGCCGCCCACGTGGCCGTGGTGGAGGTGGACGCGGGAACCGGCGAGGTGACGCTGCTGGATTACGCGGTGGCGCACGACTCGGGACCGGCCATCAACCCCCTGTTCGTCGAGGGGCAGGTACGCGGCGGCGTCGCTCAGGGGATCGGCGGGGCGCTCTACGAGGAGTTCGTCTACGACGACCTGGGCCAGCTCCTTACCGGCACCTTCCTGGACTACCTGATGCCCACCTGCGGCGAGGTGCCCGCCATCAAGCAGGTGCACCTGGAGACCCCCTCCCCCCTCAACCCCCTCGGCCTCAAGGGCATCGGCGAGGGCGGCGCCATCGCCCCGCCGGTGGCCGTGGCCAATGCCGTGGTGGACGCCCTGCGGCCCATCGCCAGGATAGAGATATCCGAGACCCCGGTGACCCCCGAGCGGGTGCTGGCGCTGATACGCAGTCACCGTGATTGACCCCCCCTGGGTCCCGCTTGCGGCGAAAAAACCCGCATGCTAAGCCGTCCGCCACTATGGCAGCATCAACCAATGGCATGGGGGATACCCTCGGGGAAGCCATCGACTTTCTCGAGGCCAATTATCCGGACGAGGTGATCCGGGTCACCCGCGAGGTGGACCCGATCTTCGAGGTGACGGGGATCCTGGCGAAGCTGGAGCGGCAGCAGCAGTTTCCGTGCGTGATCTTCGAGAACGTCAAAGGGTCCTCCATCCCCCTCGTCACCAACATGCACGCGAGCTTCCCGCGGCTGGCCATGGCCATCGGGCTGCCCTACAACGCCACGCCCGCGGACTTCATCCATGAGTACGGCAGGCGCGAGGCCAACCCGTTGCCGCCGGTGGAGGTGGAGAGCGGGCCGTGCCAGGAGGTGGTGCTCACCGGGGACGACGTGGACGTCACCATGTTCCCGATCCTGCAGTACCATGAGCTCGACGCCGGCCGTTACATCACGCTGGCCTTCGACGTCATGAAGGAACCGGACAGCGGCATCCGCAACGCCGGCATCTACCGGTTGCAGCTCAAGGGCAAGAACCGCTTCGGCATCCAGATCTCCGAGACCGCCCACGGCCACTACATCCTCAAGAAGAACAAGTCCCGGGGCCTGCCCACGCAGATGGCGGCGGTCATCGGCGGCCACCCGGCCATGAACATCGGCAACCTGAGCTTCACCTCCATCGACACCGACGAGTTCAGCATCGCCGGCTCCATGCTGGGCCGGCCGGTGGAGTTGGTGAAGTGCAAGACCATCGACGTCGAGGTGCCGGCCACGGCCGAAATCGTGCTTGAGTGCGAGATCCACCCCACCGAGATGGAGGAAGAGGCGCCCTTCGGCGAGTATCCGGGCACCTACGGCCCTCAGCGCATCAACCCGGTGGTGTACGTGAAGGCCATCACCATGAAGAAGAACGCGCTCTACCAGAGCTCGTTCGTGGGGCACGCCGACAACCTGCTGCTGTCGGGGGTGACGCGGAACAGCTACATCTACCACACCTGCCGCATCGCCAGCGCCGGGGTGAAGGCGGTCTACGTGCCGCCCTGCGGGCGTTCCCGCTACATCTGCTACATCCAGATGGAGTCCATGATCGACGGCGACGCCAAGAACGCGGCCATGGCCGCCTTCGCCGCCGATCCGTTCCTCAAGTTCGTCATCTGCGTGGACGACGACGTGGACATCAGCAACGACAGCGACGTGATGCACGCCATCGCCACCCGCGTGCGCGCGGACCGCGACGTGTTCATGATCACCCACTCCCGTGGGTCCCCGCTTGACCCGGCGTCCTACGACCCGGCCGGCGGATCCCACCTGGTCACCAAGGTCGGCGTGGACGCCACCCGCAAGTCCGATTACCCGCTGGAGATCAAGGTCCCGGGGACGGACGGCATCGACCTGTCGAAGTATTTCGGCGCGCGTTTCAAGTAGCGCGTACGGGCTTGCGGCCGGGCACGCCCACGGCCCTGCCAAGCGACACCGCCACCGCAATGAAGCCAGACCCGTATGGTCCGGGACCCGCCATGCTGATCGACGCCCACGCCCATCTCGATCACTACGACGACCCGCAGGAGGCGCTGACGCGTATCGAGGACCGGCGCATCCTTACGCTGGCCAACGCCATGGACCCCGACTCGTACCGGCGCAATCTCGCGCTGGCGAAAGACTCGGCTTTCGTCCTTCCCAGCTTCGGCGTTCATCCCCGGCGGGCGACCGAACACTCCCGCAATCTGTCGGACCTGCGGCCGATGGCGGAGCAGAGCCCCATGCTCGGCGAACTGGGGCTCGACTTCCACTGGGTACGGGACACGGAAACGTATCCGCACCAGATCCGGGTTTTCGAGTTCCTGATCCGGGAGGCAGCGGAGCGGGACAAAGTCGTCAACCTGCACACCAAGGGCGCCGAACGCCGCATCCTCGATACCCTGCGTGCGTTCGGCGTGAAGAAGGCCATCATCCACTGGTACTCCGGACCCATGGACGTGCTCGACGAAATGATCGGCGAAGGGTACCTCTTCACCGTGGGGGTCGAAGTGTTGTATTCGGAGAAGATACGGGACGTGGCGCGGGCCGTGCCGCCCCGGCAACTGCTTTCCGAAACCGACAATCCCGGCGGCCACCGCTGGCTCGCGGGCGAGGTGGCGCCGCCGGATATCATCGCCGACGTGGTGGCCGAGGTGGCGCGGCTCAAGGGGCTGCCCCCGGAGAAGATGGAGGCCGTGATCCAGGCTAATTTCCTGAGGCTCATCAGCGGCGATCCGAGGCTCGCGGGAGCGCAGGCACTACTGGAACGACAGAACGACAACGCAACAAGGAGGAGCAATGCTGTTTCTGACCAATGAGCACATCCAGGAAGTCCTGGACATGAAGACCTGCCTTGACGCCATGGAGGATGCCTACCGCGACCTCTCGAAGAACGAGGCGGCGTACCGGCCGAGGATCGACTTCTACGTGCCGCAGGAGCCCCACTACTATCGCTGGGGCACCATGGAGGGGGCCACCCGGTCGCTGGGCTATCTGGCCATCCGCATGAAGTCCGACATGCTCGTCTGGGAGAAGGACGGAGAGTTCGAGACCGAGGACAAGTACTGCATCGAGCCGGGCACCTACTGCGGTCTCATCTTCCTCCTGAGCGTGCGCAACGGCGAGCCGCTGGCGTTGATGAACGACGGCTACCTCCAGCACATGCGCGTGGGCGCCTGCGCCGGCCTCGGGGTCAAGTACCTGTCGCGGGAGAACTCCAAGGTGCTGGGAATGCTGGGCTCCGGCGGCATGGCGCGCACCTACACCCAGGCCATCCACGAGGTGCGCGACATCGAGCTGCTGCGCGTGTTCAGCCCCACCAAGGCCAACCGGGAGGCCTTCGCCGCGGAGATGCGGGAGCAGCTCGGTCTCGACGTCGAGACCTGCGACGACGCCGAGACGGTGTGCCGCGGCGCGGACATCGTGGCGCTGGCCACGGACTCGCTGGTCCAGGTGATGAAGCCCGAGTGGGTGGAGCCCGGCATGCACATCACCAACGTCCGTTCCAACGAGGCCGGACCGGAGATCCTCGCCAGGTGCGACATCCAGGCGCGCCTGGGAGCCTCCACCATGGTGCTGGACAGTCCCCCGCCGGGAACCGTCCACGGCAGCGACGGCATGTTCGCCTACATCGCCGGCACCGAGGACGAGATGAAGAAGATCCCGCCCTCGCCCATCCGCGAGATCGACAACGCGAGCATCGGCACCATCCCGGACCTCATGGCCGGCCGCTGGCCCGGACGCACCAGCGACGAGCAGGTGACCTTCCTCAACAACCAGGGCACCCAGGGACTCCAGTTCGCCGCCGTGGGCGGCACCGCCTACGAGATGGCCAAGTCCAAGGGCCTGGGCCACCCGCTGCCGCGGGAGTGGTTCCTGCAGGATATCCGGGATTAGTTGGGGAGCTGACACCGGACCGCGTCGTCCCCGCCTCCCACCCCTGGATTCCCGCTTCCGCGGGAATGACGTTTCAGGGGGTTGGTGCCGTTCTCAGATGGTGTTTTGACACGGCCTGTTCCGCGGGAATGACGTATTCGTAATGTTTCTGCGCCATGCCCGAGAACGCAGACTCCCCCAACCTGCGCGCGCGCATGCGCGCCGCCCTGCTGCGCTGGTATGACCGCAACCGGCGCAACCTGCCCTGGCGCCGAACCAGGGACCCCTACGCCATCTGGGTCTCCGAGACCATGTTGCAGCAGACCCAGGTGGCCACGGTGCTGCCCTACTACCACCGCTTCATGGAGGCGTTCCCATCGGTGGAAGCCCTGGACCAAGCGCCGCTGGACGCGGTCCGTAGCGTCTGGAGCGGTCTGGGATACTACCGGCGGGCTGCCAACCTGAAACAGGCGGCGCGGCTACTGGCGAGCCGGCACGGCGGCCGACTGCCCGGGGACTACCAGACGTTGTTGCGTCTGCCCGGGGTCGGCCGGTACACGGCGGGAGCGATCATGAGCATCGCCTTCCAGCGGCCCTACCCCGCGGTGGACGGGAACGTCCGGCGGGTCTATGCGCGGCTCTTCGGTCTCACCGACGCGAAGGCCGTGGACGGAACCGCCGAGCGGATGGTTTCCCGCTCGCGTCCCGGAGATTTTAACCAAGCGCTGATGGAGTTAGGCGCCACCGTCTGTCTGCCCGCCGCACCGCTGTGCGAGCGCTGTCCCCTGGCACACTGGTGTCGGGCTCGCGCATCCGGCTCCTTCGAACTGCCGCGCAGGCGGCGCGGCGAGACCAAGGCGGTGGAATGGCCGCTGGTCATCATCGAGTCGAAATCGGGAATCCTGCTGCACCGCCGGCCGGAGGACGGGCTTCTGGCCGGGCTGTGGGAACTGCCCGCGCCCGAGACGCTGCCGCCGGAGGTGGCGGAAGACAGCCTCGCCACGCCACCCATCGCCGTCATCCGCCATGCCATCACCGACAAGCGCATCACCGCTCCGGTCTACCTGCTGCGCCGGGAAGCCCGTGTGCGGGGCAAGGCCTGGCGTTGGGTCGAGACGGCCGGCCTGTCCTCCTATCCCCTGTCCTCCCTCTGCACCAAGGCCCTGGCCGCCGCGCGGCCCCGACTGGCGGCGCGTCTGTCCAGCGACGACATTGAAAATCCTTGAGCGAGGCACAGCCGCCCCATACCGTCATTCCCGCGGAAGCGGGAATCCAGGGGTGGAGCGGGGCCTTGCTCGGTGCGTTGACGGTCCGCCACCTGCCGCATATAGTCTCCGAAAACCAGCGCCGCGGGAGCACCATGGGTACGGTACACGAGATCTACATCGCGCCGGAAGGCAGCGCGCACATGCGCAAGGTGGACGAGGCCGAGGCGGTCGCCAGCATGGGGCTGAAGGGGGACCGCTACTGCGAGTCGACCGGATATTACAGCGGTTGGGACGAGTGCCAGGTGACCCTGATCGAAGCCGAGGACCTGGAGGAAATCGCCGCCGCGGCAGGCCTCCAGGTGCTCAACGGCGAGCACCGGCGCAACATCGTCACTCGCGACACCCGCTTGGACGACCTGGTGGGCCACGCCTTTCGTGTCGGCGAGGCCGTGCTGGCGTTCGACCGGCCGCGCCCCCCGTGCGCCTACATCCAGTCCATCACCGAGCCAGGCATGACCCGAGCCCTCATGGGCAAGAGCGGGATATGCGCGCTGGTGGTGCAGGGCGGCGTCATCCGGCCCGGCGACGAAATAGCCGTTCTATAGGGAGACTCTGAACAAGATGGCGCCGTTCGCCCTGAGCGTAGCGAAGTCGAAGGGCGCCATCTTGCCCGGCGGCAACGAATCAGGGCTTCCCTAGTGTCCACTCCCGTCCCCACGCCGGCCCCGGCCGGCTCGCAGTCCACGTTCTTCTACGGCTGGTTCATCCTCCTCGGCGGTTTCCTCATACTCGTGGTGGACGGCGGCGTGCGCTTCTCCTTCGGCGTGCTGGTGAAGCCCCTGGCGGCGGAGTTCGGCTGGGACCGAGGCGCCATCACCTTCGCCTACACCCTGAACATGCTCGTGTTTGGCTTCAGCCAGATGATGGCGGGGAGGATGCTGGACCGTTACGGCCCGCGCCTGCTTTTCTCCGTCTCGGCGCTGTTGGCTTCCGCCGGCATCTTCCTCACCTCCCGCACCAGCTCCATCCCGGAGTTCTACTTCTACTACGGCGTGGTCACCGCGGTGGGCGTATCCGGGACCACCATCGGCGTGGTGTCGTCCACGGTCTCCCGCTGGTTCCTGAGCCTGCGCGGCGTCATCGGCGGCATCGCGGTGACGGGCACGGCCTTCGGACACTTCGTCGTCATCCCCGCCCTGGCCTACTCCTTGGCGCGCTTCGGCTGGCGCGGCTCGTGGGTCGGCCTGGGCGTCCTGGTGTCCGTGGTGGTGGTGCCGGTGGCGCTGGCGCTGATGAAGAAGGAACCCGCCGACATGGGTCTTTCGCCCTACGAACGCGGCGGCACCGCCCGGGGCTGGCGCCTCGCCCCGGCCGCGGACCTCGCGCCGCGGGAAGCATTCCTTTCGCGGAGCTTTCTCTTCGTCGTCCTGGCCTACGGGCTGTGCGGCTTCCAGGACTTTTTCTTCGTGACCCAGTTCATCCCCTTCGCCACCGACGCCGGCCTCACCAGCCAGCACGCCTCGAACATCCAGGGTCTGTCCGGACTGTTCGCCATGGCGGGCGTTCTCGCCTTCCCGGCGGTAACGGAGAAGTTCGGACACGGCCTTCCGCTGTCCTTCATGTTCCTCCTGCGCATAGTCTGCTTCGGGTTGCTGGTGTTCTCGTCCGCGGAACCGGCCATACTCACGGCCGCGCTGCTGATGGGCTTCACGCTGATGGCCACGGCACCCCTGGCCGCGGCCATGACCGGGGACTACTTCGGCGTCCGCAACATCGGCCTCATCACCGGCGCCATTCTGTGGGTGCATCACACCGGCGGGGCGCTCGGCGCCCTGCTGGGAGGTCTCGTCTACGACGCCACCGGCTCGTACGGAGGCATGTTCCTGGCCTGCCTCGTCATGGCGTTCACGGGCGCGGCCGTTTGCGTGGGCATCCGTCCCCCCGGAGGTCCGCTGGTGCCGCGACGCCGTCGTGGCAGGTTCATCCCTTGAGCGGACCGGGCATCGGTCTCCCCTTTCTCACTCATCCTCGGCGGCCAACTCTTCCCGGTACTTTCGCCACCGGCCGCGGAACTGGTGGTAGGTCAGACCGAGCGCCTTTGCCGCCTGGCGCTGGTTGTACCTCGCGTCCGCAAGGCTCTCGCGGATCATTCGCACCTCCAGCTCTCTCACCGCCTCCTCCAGGGATATTTCCGGCCCTTCGGGGACACGGGCCGTGGGGGCCGGGTCCGGCGCCGGCGCCTCGATTCCATCGCCCGCGCCCGTGCCGAAAGGCGGGACGAAAGGATCGAAGACGAGCTCGTCGACCGTGGGCGTGTCGGATCGATACACCGCGCGCTCCACCACGTTCCTGAGCTCGCGCACGTTGCCCGGCCAAGGGTAGCGTTCCATCTGCGCCACCGCGCTACGGCTGAACCGGGGAAGCGCTTCCCGACCCAATTCGTGCGCCATGCGCGCGGCAAAGTGGTTGGCCAGCAACAGGATGTCGTCACCGCGAGCCCGCAAGGGTGGAACGAAGAGGACGTCGAACGACAGCCTGTCGAGCAGGTCGCGCTTGAAACGGCCCTGACGGGCCAGCGAGGGCAGGTCTGCGTTGGTCGCGCCGATGATTCTCGTGTCCACTTGAACGGGTTCCGAAGATCCCACCCTTTCAAAACTGCCGTACTCCACCACCCGAAGGATCTTCTCCTGGACCTCCGTGGGGATCTGAGCGATTTCATCCAGGAACAGTGTCCCGTCCGTTGCCGCCTCGAACCGCCCGGTGCGCCGTTGATGCGCGCCCGTGAAGGCGCCCTCCTCGTGGCCGAACAGCTCCGACTCCAGCAGCGTCGGCGCCAGCGCGGCGCAGTTCAGGGCAACGAGCGGCCCCCGCCAACGCTGTGACAGATAGTGCAGCTTGGCCGCGGCCAGTTCCTTGCCGGTGCCGCGTTCACCGATCAGCAGGATCGGACGATCGACCTCGGCGGCACGGGACAGCGTTTCCTGGAAGTCCAGGAAGGCGTTGGACTGTCCCAGCGGCTCCGTGTAGGATTCGGGCATGGACATCTCCCGTGGATAGTAGAAAATACCACATAATAGTTATTTTCACCAAGAATACATAAATTTTGCCAACATGATGAGATGCCTCGGCATTACAAAAACTCAATAAAAACAGCACCTTGGAAATCCCGACCGCGGTTGGCACTCTTCGTGCTTTCTCCAGGGCACAGCGGCACGGACACGTTCTCCGCGAAACTCCGAGGGAGGAAGTCAAATGGGAATCTTTACACGCTTGAGCGACATCATCAGCTCGAACATCAACTCGATGCTTGACAAGGCAGAGGACCCGGAAAAGCTCATCCGGCTGATGATACAGGAGATGGAGGACACACTGGTCGAGATCAAGGTGGCTTGCGCCCAAGCGATGGCGACGCACAAGAAGGTCGAGCGCGAACTCGACGAAGCGCGACGGCGCCACGACCAGTGGGAGGACAAGGCCACCCTCGCCGTGGACAAGGGACGTGAAGACCTGGCGCGGGAGGCGCTGATGGAAAAGCGGCGCTATCGGGAACGCTCGGAAACTCTGGAGAGCGAGGCGATCCAGTGCTCCGCCATCATTGAACAATACCAGTCGGACATGGCCCAATTGGAAGACAAGCTGGCGAAAGCGAAGGAAAAGCAACGCATCCTGGTGCAGCGCCACATTCAGGCGCACGAGCGCAAGCGCGCCCAGAGCGGGATCCGCAAGATGGGCAGCGCGGACACGATGCTGCGTTTCGAGCAGTTCGAAAACCGTATCGAGCGCATGGAGGCCGAGGCCGAGCTTGTCAACTTTGCGCGGAAACCGGATCTCGATGAAGAGTTCGCCCGCCTCGGACAGGACGAAGAGATCGAAGCCGAACTGCGGGCGCTCAAGGATGCCGCCCGGCGGTCCGATACCTGAGATGCGGCGGCGGCCTGTCCGGCTGATGCGCATGGGTGAGCGAGGATGGCACCGGAAAGCATCGTGGGAATAGTGTTGGGCGTGCTCGGGGTCCTCTTGATCCTGGGTGCGGCATTGATAGTCATGGTGGTGTGGGCGATCAAGTCGCTACGGGGCAACGGAGCCGGTGGCGAAGAGGCCAAACTGATGCAAGAGCTCTACCAGGGGCTGAGCCGGCTCGAAGACCGCGTGGAATCCCTGGAGACCATTCTACTCGACAGAAAGGACAGAAACCCATGATTCGAGGCTATTCGAGGACTACCCGCATCTATCGCTCGCGTCGCGGTGTCATTCTGGGCGTGTGCCGCGGTCTCGCGGAACATCTGGACGTGCGGGTGTTGTGGATCCGCGTGATCGCCGTCGTCCTGTTGATCAGCACCGGATTCTGGCCGTTTGCCGGTCTCTATCTGCTCGCCGCCTTGGTCCTCAAGCCGGAGCCCGTGCTGCCCTTGCAGACGGAAGGAGATCAGGACTTCTACAACAGCTACGCGCACTCGCGTACGATTGCGCTAAATCGCCTGCGCCGCACCTTCGGTCAACTCGACCGCCGTATTCGCCGCATGGAGAACATGGTTACCAACCGCGAGTACGATTGGGAACGAAGGCTGCGGACCGGAGAAAGGGACTAGCGTCGTGATCGAGGCATACTCGTGGCGGACCAGCAACGGCCGCAAGCTGCACATTGCGCTGGAGGAGCTGGAGCTCGAATACCACATACACCCCATCGACATCCGCAAGGGCGACCAGTTCGAGCCGGAGTTCCTGAAGATCAGCCCCAACAACAAGATCCCGGCCATCGTCGACCAGGACGGACCCGGCGGACGACCCTACGCCGTGTTCGAGTCTGGCGCCATCCTCATGTACCTCGCCGAGAAGACCGGCAGGCTCATGCCCACGGTCGTGGAACGCCGCTACACGGTGATCCAGTGGCTCATGTTCCAGATGGGCGGCATCGGCCCGATGCTGGGACAAGCCAACCACTTCCGCGGCCAGGCGCCCGACAACGAGTACGGCGTCCGGCGCTACACCAACGAGGCCGGCCGCCTCTACGGCGTCATGGACAAGCGCCTGGCGGACCACGAGTATCTCGCCGACGAGTACTCCATCGCCGACATCGCCTGCTATCCCTGGCTGCAAGGCCACGAGAAACAGGGCCAGAACCTGGACGACTTTCCCCACGTGAAGCGCTGGTTCGAAGCCGTCACCGCCCGCCCGGGCGTGCAGCGCGGTCTCCAGGTCATGGCCGACGTGCCCGTCACCCCCATGGACGACAAGGCGCGGGAGATCATGTACGGGGCGAAGCAGTACGAGAGACGCTAGGTGGGCAAGTCCTCGTCGTCCTCCTTCCAGCACCGGGGCTGGAGCTTGCCCTCGGCGTGCGGCGCGGCGGCGTCAGGCTCTCATCTGGTCTTCGAGTTGACAAGCTCTACCCTCGCCACCATACTCGTCTTGAGACGTAGCGCGGGTCTACCGACATGCCACCTGCAGCGCTAAACAGACCGGCCAAGAGGTGACCGACATGGACATCAATGCGAACGCCATCGAAGCCGCGCTTCGGCAACTCCCTGAACTGCCTACCCCCGTCAGCCGCTGGCACGTAGAAACCGGGCACGACTCCACCGACGACCCCGCCGTATGGGTTTGGGCGATGCTGATAGACGATGACGTTGAATTCACCAAACGATCGCGATTGCGTTCGATAATCCGCGACCTCGTGCAGGAAAAGACGGACTCCTCCATACTCGTGTATGTTCGATTTCGCGGCGCATCCGAGGTGGCGCAGGAAACATGAGCCTTCACTCGGAGCTGTTGAAACAGGCACGTTTCCTTGCCCAGAAGGAACCGAAGAAGCCGACCCAAGCCAGTCTTCGCCGCTCGGTTTCGGCTTCCTACTACGCGCTCTTTCACCTTCTGGTCGATGAAGCGACCAAACTCATGCTGTCGGGCCATGCCCGCGGGCCGCTGCGCGACTGTCTCTCACGTGCGTTTCATCACGCTGCCATGAAACAAATCGCGGTCCAATTCACCAACAAGGCGGTGTCCCCCAAGCTGGCGTCAGGGTTCCACCAACAACCGCTCCAACAGGAGTTGATAGACGTCGCGTCTTCCTTCGTCCAACTTCAGGAAGCCCGTCATGAGGCAGACTATAATCGCGCGCTCCGATTCACCCGACGGGAGGCCCTTGATCTGGCCGACCTGACGGACCAAGCATTTCGAGACTGGGAGCGAGTACGCGGTAGCCTGCAGGCCGACACTTTCCTCACCGGACTACTTGCGTACAGACACATGCAAGGATGAACCGTCGTTCACGAAGAAACGACATCTTCCGTCGACGGCATTCCAAGAGCTGCCTGTTTTCACGCGCGTTGGTGAGGCAAGGGCGCTTGTCGTCCAAGAAGCTCCATCGTATGAAGGGGACCTTGTGGCTGACTTGACCACCATGGACGAGGAAATAGTTGACGAGGGACTGCCCGCGATCTTTTCGGGCACGAAGGACTTGGCCAGAAGAATCCTTGTCGCCTTGGCCAATCAACCAATCGCCCCGACTGTATATCCTACGGAAGACGGAGAAATTGCTCTGTATTTCAAGTCGCCGGTCGCGAAGTCCTCGGTGTTGGTACTGGTGGGCAACGACGGACGAGGCGCCTGTTTCGCATACGTTAACGGGAAGAACTGTCGTGCTCGTTACGAGGATGCATTGGACCTCCTGGAGTTCGTAAGGGAGCAATTGCGGCAAATGGTGGGCGCTTGAACCTACCACCCCCGACCTCCACGAGTCCGAAACGCTGGGACCGAACGTCTTCTCCAGTGGACATGAGCAGCGCCGTGAGGGAACCTGCGTAGCCACCTCTCGGCCGGTTTGTTTTGGCGAAAGTTTCGCCAAGACGATAGACAAATGCCGAGCGTTCCGATACCGTATTTGCGTTGATGTACCCTCATGTCCCACCGGCACGTGGGGATCTTCATGAACGGGGCTGTGTTTCACACGGCCCCGTTTCTGTTTTGGGGACAAATGGTGGCGCTCGATTAGCGCCGGATGACCCGGAAGCGCGCCATGAAGCGGCTGTCGAGGTAGTCCTTGAAACGCCAGCACCAGCGGGCGTGGGCGGACCATCCCTTGTAGTCCATCAGCGCCTTGCCGTCGCCGGTGTTGAGGAGCCGCAGGAAGTCGTGTTGGGGTTCGTAGGGGGAGAGGGGCTCGCCGCGCGCCAGCGCGCCGATGTTGCGCCACAGGACCGGGCCCTGGCGCACGGCGTACACGCCGGCCTTGGGGACGGCGGCGTTGGCCATGGTGCCGCTGTCTCCCACGGCGAAGACACTCTCCGAGCCGGTGGACTGGAGGGTTTCGCGGGTCAGGAGGAACCCCCTGGCGTCCTTCGGCAAGGCGGTGTTCTCCAGCACCGGAGGCGGCGCCGCTCCCGCGGCCAGGATCACGAGGTCCGCGGGAATGCGGCGGCCATCGGCGCACACCGTTTCGTGCGCGTCGACACGGGTGACACGGGCGCCCGTGATCACCTCCACGCCGCGGGCCTCCAGCAGCGCCTCCGCCCGCGGCAGCGCCCGTGGCGACAGGCCGCCGCCGATGCGCTCTCCCGCGTCGACGATGGTGATGGCGTGGCGCACTTCCCCCAGCACGCGGTGCAGGTATGAAGGCAGGCAGAGGCTGATCTCGATGCCGCCGACGCCGCCGCCGATGACCAATACCCGCAGTTCCCCACCATTCTGCGGTGCGATCTCCTGGAGCCGTTCGTAGAGGCGCATGAGGAACGTCTGCATGGGTTTGATGGGAACCCACGTTCCGGGGTCGGCGTCAATGCCTGCGCGGTTGGGCACCGAGCCGGCGCCCACGGACAGGATGTCGTAGGGGACAGGCTCGTGCTTCTCGAATAGGACGGTTCGCGCCTCCACGTCCACGCCCAGCGCGGGCTCCACCACCAGCTCGGCCCGGGCCGCTTGGGCGAGGCTCCGGAGGTCTATCTCCAACCTGCCGGGGGGGTACTGGCCCGACAGGGTGCCGGGCAGCATGCCGGAATAGGTGGACGCGGCAAAGCTCGAAACGCACACCAGCCGGGCGCCCGCGATGGGCTCCCGGCGCCACAGGTCGAGGACATGGGCGTTGGTGTGGCCGATGCCGAGGAGGACGATTCGCGGTTCTTTAGAGGATTGCACGGACGGACGGGCGCGCCGTCATGCGCTGGTACCACGCGTCAAGCAGCGGCAGGCCCGGGTCCGGCAGGATGCCCCACTGGACGTGGCGCATGACCCGCGGGAAGTGGGCGGCGTCGAGCAGCGAGAAGCCGCCGGCCATGTAGTCGCGGCCTTCGAGCTCCTTCTCAAGCGGTTGCAGTTCCTCGATGAAACGGGCCTTGGCCGCGGCCAGCGCATCGGCGTCGCGCTCGCCCTCGGGCTTCATCATCTCGGCGCGGATGGCCTGGTGACTGTCGTTGGTGTGGACGATGCCGTAGTCGATGAGGATGCGTATCCGTGCCCGTGCCGAGGGGTCGGCGGGCAGCAATGACGGGTCCGGGTACTTCTCTTCCAGGTACTCGTTGATGATGCAGGACTCGTAGAGCACCGTGTCGCCGTCCACCAGCACCGGCACCTTGCCGTAGGGGTTCATGGCGAGGTACTCGGGCGCCTTCTGCTCGCGTTTGCGCAGGTCTACGGGGACCGTCTCGTAGGCAAGGCCCTTCTCTTCCAGCACCACCTTCACCCGCTGGCAGTTGGGCGAGGTGGTGAAGTCGTACAGCTTGATGGCGTCGCTCATTGCAGGCTCCTCTTGTCTAGCGTCCTCTACGGCCGGTGCCCCCGCACCACCCGCTCCAGCTCGTCCTTCCACTTGGCGGACACGGTCTCGTGGGTGTCCTTGTCGATCTCGCTCACCGCCGGGAACTGGTCTCTCCACTCGAAGGGCCGGGTGGCGTCGATGATGGCGCGGGAGTTGAGGCCCTTCTTGTCGCGTGGGATGATCGGGTCCAGCGGCCCGCTCCAGGTGCGGCGGATGATGTCGATGGACTCCTCGGGGTTGGAGCGGGTGCACATGGCCCACACCACCTCGTTCAGGTTGGTGATGTCCACGTCGTCGTCCACCACCACCACGTAGCGGCCGAGGTAGGCGCCGGCGTGACACTGGGCCGCCATCATCGCCGCTTGCTTGGCATGGCCCGGGTAACGCTGCCGGATGGCGATGACGATCATGAAGCGCTGGGCCGGCGGCGGCACGTACACGCCCACCACGTCCGGCACCCCGCCCCTCTCCACACCGTTCCAGATCATGGCCGAGCGCAGCATCGAGCGGTACATGCCGTGGATGGTGGGACGGAACGGCGGCGCGCCGGTGAGGATCGGGTCGTCCCGGTGGTAGAGGGCCTTCAACTGCACCACCGGCTCGGCCCGGCGGGCGCTGGCGTAGTAGCCGGTCCATTCGCCGAAGGGGCCCTCGGGGCGGGTGTCGCCCGGCACGATCTCCCCTTCCACCACGATCTCCGCCGCGGCCGGCACGCGGAGCCCGGTAATCGGCGCCTCGATGACGCTCAGTGGCTGCTCCACCAGACCGCCGGCCCAAGCGTACTCGCTCACGCCGGGCGGGACCGCCTGGGAGGCGGCCACGAACATCAGCGGGTGCTGACCGAAGGCCATGGCCACCTGCACCGGCTTGCCCGCCCGGAGCGTCTTCTCCATGTGCATGCGGCCGTGCTTGCCGGGCGAGATGTAGAGCGCCAGCTTGTCCCCCTCGTGCACCATGACGCGGTAGCAGCCGACGTTCTCTTCGCCGGTCTCGGGGTCCCGCGTGACCACCAGGTGCGCGGTGCCCAGATAGCGGCCGCCGTCGCCCGAGTGCCAGCGCGGCACCGGGATGTCGAGGATGTTGATGTCGTCGCCCGTCAAGCGGTTCTCCATGACAGGACCCGTCGCCAAGACGCGCGGCTCCACCGGCTCCAGGGCGCTCAGGCGCGTGCGCAGCCGGTCGATGACCTCGAGGGTGCCGAGGTCCGGCGGCAGGTTCAGGGCGAGCGCGGTGCGCTCCATGGTCTCCATCATGTTGGCCAGGACGCGCCCCTTGCCCTCGTGGCCGACGACGTCCTCGAACAGCAGCGCCGGCGGGGTCGGCGTGCGTTCGCAGATGATCTCGTTCAGAGCGCCCACCTCCAGGTCCCAGTGGGCGCCGGAGATGCGCTCCAACTGGCCCTTCTCCTCCACCTGCGCGAGCCACACGCGAAGGTCGTCGAAGGGAGTCATCTCGGCGTCCTGTATCCGTTGTGGTCTGGCCATGGGTCACCTCTCGTCGATTATACGCCTTACACACCTACGAAACGTCATTCCTGCTCCGTCAGATCCCAGGTGTCGGGCGCGAACAGTTCCTCGGGCGAAAGGTTGCGCTCGCAGATGCCCTGGAACTCGCAGTACTCGATGAACGTGTTGATGGCGTGGCGGTTGGCGTCGAGTCCGAAGGGACACGGGTCGCCGCCAAACACCGCGCGTTCCTCGTCCAGCGCGTGCTCGCGCCAGGCCACCACCATGCTCGGGATGTTCGCGTACCACTGCCGCGCCTGCCGCTTGGCCCGGCTGAACAGCTCGAAGAGGGCCGGCGCGACCTCCGGGTGTTGCTCCAGCACCGATTTCTTGACCGCGAGCACGTGCATGATGGGGAAGAGGCGGGTCTTGGCGAAGTATTGCGCCTCCACTTCCCGGTAGTCCTCGAACAGCCGTTTCAGCGCCGGGTCGGCCAGCAGCGGCGGGAGCTGCGTTTCCGTCACCCCGAGCATGTCCAGCCGTCCCTCGCGCAGGGCGCGCATGGCCCGTTCGGCGGCGTTCCCCTCCCCTTGCAGCACCTCGATTACGGCGCCGCCCGGGAGCTTTACCGAGGTGTCGGTGACGCCGTCGTCCCAATGGTGCAGCGAGGCGGCGTGCCACTGGGAATTCTTCGGCGTCACGCCGTACTCGTCCGTCAGCATGCCGCGGATCCACACCGCGGCGGTCTGCACCCAGCGCAGGAAACCCAGGCGCTTGCCCACGAGGTCCTGGGGCGTGTCGATGCCGGCGTCGCGCCGCACCACGATGAAGCCGTGCCGGAACATGCGGGACGGGAACACCGGGATGCCGACGAAGTCGTTCTGGTTACGCGACGTGTAGTAGATCAGCTCGGCCAGGGACATCTCCGAGACGTCGAACTCGCCCCGGTACATGGCCGCGAACATGCCCTGCACGCTCACCTGCTCCACCGGCTCCAGCTCGATGCCCGGAGCGCTCAAGGTGCCGCGGAGGATGGCGTTGGTGCCGTCGTAGTTGCGGCACGCGAGACGGAGGTGGCAGGGGTCGGACATGGCGAAGGATCTCAGGTGGGCTTGACCCTGCGTTGGGCTAGCTTGGCGCCGGTCTGGAGGTAGTCGCTCTTCACCGCGGCCTGCGCCTCCTCCTCCCACTCGTCGTCCCATTGGCCCAGCGAGTAGCCGTACCACGGCGCCTGGGGCTTGAGCGGCGGCAGCTCCAGCCGGTTCCACAGCTCCAGGGCGTGCTCCATGAACTCGCGCTTCGGCAGCGAGATGGGCGGGAACGGCTCCTTCAGGATGGCGTTGATGAGCATGCCGGAGTCGGTGGCCGGCTGGTAGAAGAGCTCCTTGGCGGTGATCAGGTGGCCTTCGTCCTCGAACGGCGGCGAGTGGCCCTTGACCCGTCCGGGCAGGATCAGCACGTCCTGGTGCGGCTTGGAGCGGTAGCAGATGGCCCACCACACCGCGTCCAGGTTGTGGGGGTCGATGTCGTCGTCCACCGCGATGGCGATCTTGCCGACGCCGTGCTGGTAGTTGGCGATGCTGTTCAGGGCGCGCCAGACGTCCCCTTCCGCGGGCTTGCTCATCTGCACGATGACGAGCTTGCGCAGGTTGGTGAGGGGCTCGTGCATGGCCACCTGGGTCACGCTCTTGATGCCCACGGTGTCGCGCAGGTAGCGGCGCAAGAGCGGCTCGTAGCCCACCTTCTTGATGACGCTGGACTCGCTGGGGGTCACCTGGCTGATGAACGAGCACAGCACCGGCTTGCGCTTCATGGTGATTGCGGTCACTTCCATGAACGGCGACACCGTGCGCGGGTGCAGATAGCCGTGGGATTCGCCGAAGGGGCCCTCCGGCTCCACGAAATCCGTGTTGATGAGCCCCTCGATGACGATCTCGGCGTTGTCGGGGACCTCGATGTCCACGGTCTTGCAGCGCACTAGCCGGACCGGCTCCCCGGCCAGACCGCCGGCAATTCCCATCTCGTCCACACCGGGCGGCACCTTCTGCACCGTGCCGTAGGAGACCACCGGCGGCGCCCCCACCACCAGCGCGGCGTGCAGCGGCTCGCCCCGCTCGCGGCACTTGTCCCAGTGCGGGAAGATGTGCTGGTGCATGCCGGCGTACATGCCCACGCGCTTCTGGCTCTTGATCTGGCCGCGGTAGTTGCCCTGGTTGCGAATGCCGGTATCGGGGTCCTTGGTGAACCAGTGGGAACAGGTGGTATAGGGGGCGTTGTCGAACCCCGGCGTGGAGATGGGCACCGGAAGCTGCAGCAGCCCGCCGCCCTCGACGTCGAGGTCGGCGCCCTGCAGCACCACGTCGTGCACGGGACCGGACTCGACGATGGCCGGCTCGATGGGGTTGGCCAGCGCGTGCGCCCAAAGCTCGGGGATCTCGTCCACCGGGCGCTGCAGCCCTACGGAGTACACCTGCGGCGAGGCAGCAAGCGCGGCCACCGCCACCGGCATGTCGTAGGTGCGCCCGTGGCTGTCCACCACGTTCTCGAACAGGAATGCCTTGCGCTCCGCCTCGGGCAGGCCGCCGCGGAACTGCCAGCGCACCAGCGGGTGCATCTCCGTGTCCTTGTTGATGGGGTGGCGGACGCGCAGCAGGAGTCCGGCGGACTCCAGGTTGGACAGGTGCTCTTGAAGGTCGGGATAGGACATAGCCGGGTTCGCGTTCTCTACCGAGTGCCGTTACGCGCCGTTGCCGGCGGGACGCTGCTCCTCGCGGTACAGCTCCAACGCTTCCAGCACCGGCCGGTCGTTCATGGAGAAGAGCACCGCCTCCTCGTCGAAAGGGTTCTCGTGGCGGTGCCACTGCCAGTTGGGGATCATGAAGGAATCGCCCTTCTCCCATTCCAGGAACCCTTCGCCCACGGCGGTGCGGCCGCGGCCGCGGAACACGTGGTACAGCGAGGTGCTGGTGTGGCGGTGGGTGCCGGTGACCCAGCCCGGCTTCAGCATCTGCGCCTCGCAGGACAGGGTCGCCATGGTGTAGCCGCCGGTCACCGGGTTGATGTAGCGCACCAGGTGGCCGTCGAAGGGGTCAGCCTCGGCATCGGCGATGTTGTGGAGCGACGCGTCGGTGTCCTGCCAGCGGTAGCGGAACGGCAGGCCCCGGCCCGGCGATTCCGCGTTGGCCGGCGGGCGGGCGAAACCGAAACGCATCTGCGCGTCGCCGTCGGCGCGGCTCACGCCCTGGGTGTCCTTGTCGTAGTTCTCGAAGAACAGCACGTTCAGCGCGTTGATGAGCGGGCCGTCGAGGCCGTCGAGCCACACGATGGGCTCGTCGGACTCGTTGTGATGCTCGTGCCAGGTCCAGTTGGGCGTGAGGATCAGGTCCCCCTCGTGCATGGGGAAGCGCTCTCCCTCCACCAGCGTGAAGGCGCCGCTCCCCTTCACCACGAAGCGGATGGCCGCCATGTTGTGGCGGTGGGGCCGCGCGATCTCGCCGGGGTTCACCACCGAGAAGGTGAACAGCAGCGTCCGGGAGGTGGCGCGGGTGGGGTTCTGCGGGTTCACCAGCCGTATGGCACGGCGCTCCGCCAGCTCCAGCCCCACCGACTCCCTGGCGTCCATCAGGCACGGGTACACCTCGCGCCACTTCCACAGGTACGGCGCCTCGTCCTTGTGCTCGGGCGTGCGCGTGTTCCAGAACCCCGAGAGGTCGTGCTCGGCCAGCGACTCGTTGAGGTCCTTGAGCTCCATCTTCATGGGAGAATTCCTCGGGATGCGGCGTCGGCTCGCCGGCCCGGGCGGCTCCGAAACCGCCCGCCGGCTATGGTCGCAAAGAAACCCGGCGTGTCTGTCGGATTTGGTTTGTCCTGTTTGTCCTTCGACTTCGCTTCGCTACGCTCAGGACGAACGGTGACAAGTTTACGATTCATCAATTACTATTTACGTTCGTCCTGAGCGTAGCGAAGCGAAGTCGAAGGACGCCGTCTAAGGAAGACGGCTCATGGCCGTTGCCATGCCGCCGAAGTAGGCCCGGTGGAGATCCATGGACTCCCTGGCGGTGTTCAGCACGCCGTCCTCGCCGCCCTTGGGAACGTAGCGCTCCAGGATGTCCAGGAACATCTCCGCGTGCTTCTCGTCCGCGGCCCGATGGGCGGTGAAGTTGGGCATCTGCTCGTCGGTGAACTTCAGGTCCCTGCTCCAGCTCTCGTAGAGCCGGCCGCAGTTGCCGCCGCCGAGGTCGCCCAGCAGGCGGTCGTCGTTGGTCCACTCTGCGATGGTGGACGCGGCCAGGCCCTCCTGCCACGGACGCGTGCGCGCGATCCAGAACCAGCCGAACACCGCAGCCCGGGTGGTGGGGAGCGGCT
>JAPPNE010000049.1 GCA_028818775.1 Deltaproteobacteria bacterium
CGTGCTCCTTCACGTGCGAGTTCTGACGATGGGTGACGAACGGGCCGGACCTCTCGATCCACCTCCCGCTCACCCCTCCAAAGCTCTTCACCTCCTCTCGGCCGCCGTCTTCTCCGACGCCCGCCGGGAGGTCCAAGGCCTGGCTGACCGCACGTCCGACCGATCCGCTGGCGCCAGGGAGTGCGGTGGTTTGGGAACGCCAAGGCCGACTGCGGCCATCTGCGAGATTATCCGCGGCGTGCGCGCGCACGGGGATCTCACGATGGCGCTCGCAGGACATCAGCGGTGCTGTGGAGAGGCTCGCGTTGCCGGGAGCGCTACACGCGGGCTCCGTCGCTGTGCCGGAAGGCGCCCTGCGCCGTCGGGCCGGCCTGACTCATGGATCGAGCACCGTTGTTATGATCGCGCCGGCAACCGGACGCGAATGTGTTGACGGTCTTCACCCCGCTTGGGCAGCGCCCGAGCTAAACATCCTCGCTCATGAACGCTGCGTAGTCCGCCTGCCGGGCGGTCGCGTGCAGCATCGCGTCCCGGAACGTGAACTGGTTCTCGTCCATCGCCGCCATGGCGAGCAATGCCGGCTGCGACATGGAGTCAATCGAGAGCGATGCCGGTTCACCCGGGGACCCGATAGAAGTGCCTTTGCAAATCTCGCGACAGCAGGTCCACCGCCGCCGGAACCAGGGGCTGCAACTCCGTCAGACGATTCCGCGCGGCAAGCATGACAATGACGGGGATCGGCAGGGCTTCGAGGTTCTGCTGATGCTCGATGCCACGATCGACGGTGATCAGCGCGTCGAAGCCCTCGCCGGCGGCCAATGACAGCAAGAGGCCGTTCCCAGTGCCGGACCAGCCCATCTCCTGAACCGTGCACAGCGTGAACGATGCGGGGAAGGCCGCGGCGAGCCGCTTCGGCACCGATTCGTCAAGCAGCAGCTTCATCGCCGCCGCTCACCAGCATCGTCGTCGCGCGTTCGAGCAGCGCGACCGCCTGGCGCCGCGACACCGTCGGGTAGTCCGCCAGGAAATCGTCCAGCCGGTCGCCGGCTTCGAGATGTTCCATCAGGATGCGTACAGGAACCCTGGTGCCCGCGAACACCGGTGTCCCGCCGAGGATATTGGGGTTCCGGTCGATCAGCTTGTCGGTCATCCCGTCCTCCAGCGTCGTTGGCCTCGCTTCGCCGCCCTCGTCAGGGGCGGCGGCGCGTTGTTCACGAATGCATTCGGCCGCCGGGGTGCCGTCCGGCCCACCGGCTCCGCACAGCGCTGGTGCCGCCCGCCGCCGTCGCGGTGGATGACAAAGGCCGCAATGTTGGCGTAGAGGGAAGGGTGCCTACTAACGGTCATGGAGCCCGGCCCTCTGGATCCTGAGCCCTCCCAGCGAGGCCCCCTCACTCAGTCGCGCCATCATGCGCCGGTGGGCCGACATCCATTCAGGATCAGCGGCCTTGCCGGCGCCATGGGGAACGAGCTTCGCAATGGGCCGGCCGCGCCGAGTGATAAGGAAGCCCTCGCCGCGCTCGACCGCGCGGAGGAGCTTCGAGAACTTCTGGTGAGCAGTCGCCAGGGAGACCGTGCGCATGAGGCTGACCCTCTGGATGGCGTGCAGCAAGTATATCGCGGAATTGACCGGCCCGGCGTCAAGACGGCTGGCCGGCATAGACGCCTGCGCGGCCGGGATGTCCTCGCCGCCTTCGGTGCAGAGAGGAGCGGACCGGACTGTTCCACGCGGGCATTCCAGCCACAAATCCTCGCGGGATAACGCCGGTCACTCCGAGCCGATGGCCATCAGCGGGACGTTGGCGCATATCTCCACCTGGTCGTGGCGGAGCCCGGCGAAGACCAGGCAGGCGGCGGCCTCGGCCTCGGTCTCGAAGGTCCCCAGTTCCAGCGAGGTCTGCAACTCGATCACGGTGATTTGCGGCGGCCACATCGACACGAGATGGCGCTCGGGCGCGCGGGAGTTGGAACGATATGCGCAGCGCTGACAACGCGCGGCGCCACCGGCAGGCGCCTTGCAATCCACGCAAATGCCTTGGGCACGCCGGGCGGCATATCGCCTCCTGCTGACGGCGCTCTCCCGTTCGGGCGAGACGCGCTCCTTCTCCAGCGCGAGGCATCGGCCGCACCGTGACAGGCCACCAACGGTGGGCCGAGTGCAGCGCACGCAGCGGCCGGCGGCCTTGCGCGCGGCATAGCGGCGGCGGTCGAGTGCCCGTCTTGCCTCGCGACATGGCTCACAGACAGAGCGGTATTCTTCCGGCCGGCGGAGGCCGCAGGACGAGCAAAGCCCCGCGTCTTGCCGTTCACGGCGGCGGCGCCTGTCGCCGGCACGGTTGGCGCGGCGCGTCGTTTCCAGATCGCGCCCACGGTAGAGCTTGCCTTGAGCCCTGGCCCTGTCGCGTCGGGCCTTCTCGGCAGCGCGCCTTTTCTCCGCGCAACTGCCGCAAACCTTGAGGCCGGGCTCGGGCGGACACTTTCCGCATGATGGCAATGATCTTGTTATGTTGAG
>JAPPNE010000050.1 GCA_028818775.1 Deltaproteobacteria bacterium
TGGCTCACCTCGTGGCCCAGCACGGCCGAGGCCTGTTCCGGCTTCATGGCCCGCAGCAGCCCCGTGCTCACCGCCACCAGCGAGTTGTTGCGGCTCGGGCCCGTGGCAAAGGCGTTGGGCTCGGGGGAATCGTAGATCGCCACCTCCGGCATGGCGATGTTCGCGGCCCGGGCGTGGTCCTGCACGGTGTTGACGAGCCAGATCTCGGTGTTGGTCCGGGGCTCATCGATGACCGTCAAGCCCATCCATCTCTTGGCCGTCCACTTGGAGATGCGCAACGAGATGAACGCGCCGCCCATGCCGAAGACGAACGAGAAGATCAGCAACGGCCAGAAATCGATCCCGTTCTGGTAGAGCAGCCAGTCGAGACCGAGCACGCGAAGCGCGAAGGCCAGCACAAGGAGGACCGCAAGGTTGGTGGCAATAAAGAGGAACCATCGTTTCATGGAACTCGTTCCCTTCTTCTCGGGAGTTCAATGCCCGAATAAAAATCTACAATGCGCATGGCGCCGAATCAATTCGCCGGGATCGCGGCTTCCAAAGAATGTAACCATCCCTGACGGCGTGTAAAGGCGTCCGCCTACTCGATCTCCCGCACCGCGGGCAGCCGCGCCAGGCCGTACAGACCCAGCGCCGCCACCAGGAACCCACCCAGGGCCACGGCCGTGGGGGCGCCGGCGAACTCGGCCACGGTGCCCGAGATGGCGCCGCCCAGCGGCATGAGGTCCCAGGTGAGGCCGAAGAGGCCGAGCACCCGGCCGCGCAGGTCGTTGGGCAGGTTCAGTTGGAGGATGGTGTTGATGGAGGTGAGGTAGATCTGGTTGAACAGGCCCAGGAAGAAGATCAGGCCCAGCGAGAGCGCGAACGAAGACGAGTACGCGAACAGCATGAGCAGCGCGCCGAAGATCGCCGATCCCACCAGCACCTGCCAGCCCCGGCGTCCGGCCTGGGCCAGGTAGGCGACGATCAGTGTGCCGATGAGCGCCCCCACGCCGGAGAACGACTGGAGCAGCCCGAACCCGCGCGCGTCCACCTCCAGGATGATGCGCGCGAACACCGGCAGCAGGATCACGTAGGACATGCCGAACAGGCTGTTGAAGCACGTGAGCCCCAGCAGGCTGTAGAAGAGCTGGTTGCGGCGCACGAAGTCGAGCCCGGCCAGGATGTTGCGCCAGACGCCGCCCTGGGGCTGTCCGACGAGGGGGCGGGTACGGATGAACGCCCACAGCGCCACCGCCGCCGCGGAACTCACGAAACAGGCGATGAAGGTATGGCCCACGCCGAACCAGTGGATAAGCAGGCCGGCGAGGCCGGGGCCCACCAGGCGGCACGCCTGCCACACCGAGCTGCCCAGCGCCACCGCGTTGGCGATCTCCTCCCGCGGCACCATCTCCGGCAGCAGCGCGTAGCGGCTGGGGCGGTCGAACGACCGCATCAGGCCCGAGTTGAACGCGAACACGAGCACGTGCCAGAACACGACGCGCTCGGTCAGTATCAGCAGTCCCAGCACGAGATAGGCCAGGGCCAGCAGCGACTGGGTGCACACCATGATGCGGCGCTTGTCGGCCCGGTCGGCGATGGCCCCGCCCACCAGCACCAGCGACACCCGCGGCACGGCGTAGACGATGCCGGCCACTCCCAGCATCAACGGCGAGTCCGTCAACAGGAACACCAGCCAGGCCTGCGCGGCCATCTCCATGTTGAGCGCCAGCACGGAAGAGAGCTGTCCAAGCCAATAGAGACGGTAGTTGCGATAACGCAACCCGGCGAACAGCCGGCTCAGCAGGGTTCCCATGAGCGGTTTTGTTTCCCGAAGTCTTTTGGGTCCGGCGCCGGCCACGTGCGCGCGTGGATGAACATCGGCGGCGTCGCCCACGCCCACATCAAGGAATCGATGCAATGCTTCGCCGACGACGCGCTGGCCGCGGTGCGGGAGATCTAGTGCCCTGCGGTCGGGTCGAATGCGTCGTCCCGCCGCGGCGACCGCCCCAGGCGACCCATCAACACCACGAGGAAAGCGGCGCTGATCGATACGGTGGCGATCAGCAACGCCAGCCCGGCCTGCGCCGCGTGGAGCGTGCTCTGGGAGGTCAGGGCGGCGACGGCGGCGTACGCGCCGTAGCCGGCCGTCACCGCGCCCCAGGCGAACAGGACGATTGCCGCAAGAGCCACCATCCGACGAAACGTCACACAAAGGCCCCGGCGAGTCAATGTGGACCCGCTCACCCAAAATTGTTAGGGTCGTGTCGAGGCTTGAACACATGGCGGGAACACTCGAAGGCATCAGGATTCTGGAACTCTCCAGCTACGTCACCGGCCCGTTCGCTTCCATGCTCATGGCGGACCTGGGCGCCGAGGTCATCAAGGTCGAGGACCGCGAGCACGGCGACCCGTTCCGTGGCTGGGGCGGCGGCAAGATGTATTCCGCCACCTTCTGCAGCCTGAACCGGAACAAGAAGAGCATCACGCTGGACCTCCGTGCCGAGGAGGGGCAGGAGATCTGCCGCAAGCTCGCCGCCGGGGCGGACGTGCTCATCGAGAACCACCGTCCGGGGGTCATGGCCCGGCGCGGACTGGGTTATGACACCCTCCATGAGTTGAACCCGAAGCTCATCTATTGCTCCATCTCCGGCTTCGGCCAGGAAGGACCCTACCGCGACCGGCCCGGGTACGACACGGTGGGCCAGGGCATGAGCGGCCTCTTGAGCCTGCTGACCGACCCGGACGATCCCAAGGGCATGGGCATCTCCCTGTCCGATCATCTGACCGGCGTGTATGCGTGCTACGGCGTGCTGGCGGCCCTGGTGAACCGCATGATGACGGGCGAAGGACAGATCATCGAGACCTCCCTGCTGCGCGCGTCGGTGTCGTTCACCGCCGAGAACTGCGCGCGCTACTTCGAGACCGGGGTGGTGCCGAGCCGTGCCGACCGCACGCGCACAGCCGGGGTGTTCGCCTTCGTCGACCGGGACGGCCGGCCCTTCGTCGTGCACCTGTCCTCGCCCAACAAGTTCTGGGTGGGGCTCGTGAATGTGGCCGGCAAGCCCGAGTGGGCGGACGACCCGCGCTTCGCCGACAAGGACGGCCGCACCGAACACCACGACCTGTTGGAGCGGGAGCTTCAGGCCGTTTTCGAGGGGGACTCGCGCGACGTGTGGCTGAGGAAGCTGCGGGAGCACGACGTGCCCTCCACCCCGCTGAACAACCTGGAAGACATGTTCAACGACCCGCAGGTCAAGCAGTACGGCTTCCCCATCGAGGTGGAGCACCCGAAAATGGGCAAGGTGAAGCTGGTTGGGAGCGGCGTGAACATGAGCCGGACGCCGCCCGAGACGCCCACGCCGCCGCCCATGCTCGGGGAGAACACGGGCGAGATCCTGCGGAGTCTCGGGTACAGCGCGGAAGAGGTGGAGGCACTGCGCGACCGGCAGGTCGTCTAGTGAGTGTGCCGTGACGACCGGGCGAACGGCGCGCCCTCCGTTGGCGCGTCGGATGGGCGCGGCGAGCTTTTGCGTTGCTTGTTGCCGTCCAAATTTGATAAGTAACGGGCTTTATTCCGCAATGTTGGCCTACGGCGCCGGCCGCGCCGACCGGATATCACCCGCGCGGTTTCGATGGACCGCCGATACCGGAACGAAACAGGATTGATCATGACCTACGCCACAAAGACTACTTGCCTTGCAGTCGCGCTCTGCCTGTCCCTTGCCGCTTGCGTCTCCAGCGACGAGCACGAACAGGTGAAGCAGGAAAGAGACCAGGCGTTACAGGCAAAGGAGAGTGCCGAGAAGAAGGTGGCGGAGTTGACGAAGACGCTGGAACAGCGCGGCCAGGAGGTAAAGGGTCTCCAGGCCAAGGTCCAGGGGATGGAGCAGGAAGCAACGAAGTCCCGGAGCGCGCTCGAGCAGAGCGCGAAGGAACTCGCGGCCACGCAAAAGCAGGTCAACGAGTTGAAGATGGGAGTGGCCGCCGTAACGGACGAGCGGGACAGCGCGCGCAAGAGCGCCGACGACCTGACCAAGCAGCTTGGAGAGAAGAGCAAGGCGGCTGATGACCTCGCCGCTCAACTCGCGGCAAAGGCCAAGGCAGCCGACGACCTCGGCGCCCGGCTCGCGGACAAAACCAAGGCGGCCGATGACCTCGGCGCTCAACTCGCGGCGAAGACCAAGGCCGCCGACGACCTCGGCGCCCAACTCGCGGCGAAGAGCACGGCGGTACAGGACTTGGAGAAAAGAGCCGGAGAACTCGCGGCGGCCAAGGCCGAGCTGGAAAAGACCGCCGCCGCGCTTTCGGGCAAGCAGGACGAATTGAACGCGCGCGCAAAGGGCCTCGAGGAGCAGGTGGCGGAGAAGGACAAGGCCATCGCGGGAATGCGCGCCGAGGCTGATGGGCTGAACGCGGCCAAGCAAGCCTTGGAAGCGGATGTCGCCAAGAACACGGAAGCCCTGGCCCAAGCGCGGAAGGAAGCGGCGGCAGCGGCGCAGTCATTGGAGCAAGCCCGCGCGGAAAAGAACAAGGCCGCGGCCGACCTCGCCGCCACCCAGCGCTCGTTGGAACAGATCCGCGCCGAGAAGGACAAGGCCCTGGCCGACCTCGCCGCCAGGAACAAGGCGCTGGCTGAAATGGCCACCCGCGAGAAGGACGCCGCTCAAAAGCTCGCGGCCGCCACGGCCGACCATGACAAGGCCGTTCAGGGACTCACGCAGCAACTGGAGCAGGCCCGCGCCGAAACCGACAAGGCGCGTGCCGACCTCGCCGCCAAGGAGAAGGAACTGGCGGAGATGGCCGCCAAGGCCCAGGCACCCGCGGTTGAACAAGGCGCTGCTCCGGGACAGGGGGGAGCCCAGGAGCAGAGCGGCGCCCAAGGGCAAGGCGCTCCTCAACAGTAACGCCCCCCGTCCGCCATCGCGGGGCACCGCCTCTTCGAGGGGGCGCCGGCCGTCAACTCCGGATGTCGGGCCAGTCGTGCAGCAGCTTGCCGTAGCCGGAAATGCTGCACGAGAAGCCCACCCTGGAGAGCATGTACCAGAGCATGCCGGGATTGCTGGCGACCACGGGCCGCGCCAGATCCTGTTCGAGCCGGTCCAGGATCTTCAACGGGTCCAGGACGGCCCCCTGGAAGTAGATTGCCTGCACCTCCGGATTGGCCTGGAAGGCCTTTTCCGTGAGGGCGTACACGTCCTCAGGCCCCACCTCCATGGCGTCGCGATAGTCGTCGAAGGTGTCCGCCGGCGAGATGGCCTCGATGCCGCAGCCTGCGAGATAGTCGCGGATCAGCTTGTTCATGGACTCCACGAACGGAGTCAGCAGCAGCACCCTGGGGGTCGAGAGAGCCTTCAGGGCCTCGGCGCAGGCCTCCAGCGCCGTGGTCACCGGCACGTCCACCGCCTCCTTGAGCCTTCCCAAAAGCCCCGGATTGAGCACCTCCACCGGCGCGCCGCTGACGATGACGCCGTGCCAGCCGCGCTCCCGCGCCAGTCGCGCGGAAGTTTCCACCACATGGTCGCCCGTGCCCCGGAGGCTCTCCAGCGGACCGCGCACGATGCCCAGTCCCTCGAACTCCATCTCCACTTCCGCGGGAATGCACGCCCGGAACGGCTCGAAGTGCGGGCTCGAGCTCGATATGGGTGTCACGAAACCGACCTTGACCTTTGCCGAATCTGCCATGGATACCCTCCTCCAAGCTGAAACTAGAACGAGCGCGCGGCGATCCAACTGCCGCCGATGAACGTGCCCAGCGTGCTGCCCAGGTTCGAGAACACCACGACCAGAAGGATGCGCGACACCGGGTTGCGCCACAGTCCCTTGGGAAACGCGGTCACCACCTCGGACATGCCCTCCAGGTCCGCCACCGTAGGCTTTTTGACCCACGCCTGGACGAACCCCGAAACCCAGCCCGCGGCGATGGTGGGGTTGAGGCTGGTGATGGGCGCGGCCAGGAACGCCGCCAGCACGGTGATCGGATGCCCCAGGGCCAGGGCCGCTCCCGCGGCCGCGAGCACGCCGTTCACCAGCACCCAGATGGAGATGGACTCCAGCGAATGGGCGGCGCCGGCGCTGTAGAACCCGTAGGCGATGATGGCCAGGATCAGGGCGGGCACCACCCACTTGATGCTCCTGGTCCAG
The DNA here is from genome assembly GCA_028818775.1 of Deltaproteobacteria bacterium. Classification (NCBI taxonomy): domain Bacteria; kingdom Pseudomonadati; phylum Myxococcota; class Myxococcia; species Deltaproteobacteria bacterium. Next base: position 6,124 of record JAPPNE010000050.1, read on the forward strand.
AGCGATGGCTCCGGGACCTCTTCCAGGGCGTCGAGAGACTGTTCCCGTTCGATGGCGCGCGCGATCCCCGGGACGTGTCCCGCGCCCACCACGGCCACGACACGCGCGCCCGGGGCCTCGCGGATCTTCTGCGCCAGGTAGACGTCGCGCTCGTCGATGAGACTCTCCTTCACCGCCGGGAAGGCCCTCGCGAACTCCAACAGGACATCCTCCAGACGGTCCGCCTGCTTGAGGTCGTCCACCGCCTTCCTGTCGACCTCCGGCTCCGCCAGCGCGCTGCTCAGAAGCACGAACAGCACCTTGAGCTTGTTCCAGAGGCTCAGCCTCCTCCAGGTGCGCTTGAGGGTCACCTGGACGTCGCGGTCCGCCAGCACCAGGTCCGCACCCCGCTCCCGCGCAAGCCGCACCCCCTCCAGCATGTCCGCCCCAGGCCGCACCCCGAGCCGGTCCCCCATTCGCTTGTAGAACGCCGACATGATCAGGTGGCTCAAGAGCAGCGCCGCCTTGCCCTCCTTGATGACCTTGAAGACGTTCATCTTCTGCCACGCGTCGGGCCGGGTAAAGGACTCGTAGCGGGCCTGGCACAGCTCCACGCATATGGTGTCGGGGTCCACCTGCTCGACGGTCTCGCGCACGTCGTCGACGCTTTCCAGCGAGACATGCGCGGTGCCGACGAGGTAGACCTCCCGGCCCTGGGTGCTCAACCGCCGCGTATGCGCCGGAAGCCCGGCAGCGCCCGGGCCCTGTGCGGCATCGACTTCCACGCGGGTCAGACCTGAGCCACCGGGCCGTCGTAGTTCCTGAGCCAGCCGATGAACTGCACGATCTGGTCGACCATGTAGTCGTGGTAGGCCTTGCCCTTCTCGGGCGACGCCTTGATGGAGGGGCTGAAGGAGCCCGTGGGCACGATACGGCGCTGCTCCGTGCTGGTCCACGGGATGTCGATGACCTCGTGAGGTGCGTAGAAGAGGTCGCCGTGGGACCACGGCGAGAAGTTCTTGTCGAAGTCCACCTGCGACGTGGTCAGCTTCTCCTGCTTGACCAGGTGCGGGAACTTGTACCAGCACTCCGAGATCTCCAGCTCGCCGCTGTGGTGCTCCTTCGCTTCCTTGATCTCGTTGGCGATCTTCTTGGCGATCTTCACCGGGTCGATGACGGCGAAGAAGACCTCCGGCATCTCGTACTCGCGCAGGTTCTTGGTGGCCGCCAGCAGGCCCGGCAGGTTGGCGCCCTTGTGCCCGTTGATGATCAGGATCTTGCGGAACCCGTGCTTCGCCAGGCTGCGGCTCATGTCCTGGATCACCGCCATCAACGTCTCGGTACGGAGCGAGATGGTGCCCGGGAAACCCAGGTGGTGCGGCGAGTCGCCGAACCAGAGCGGCGGCGCGCACACCGTTCCGGTGGCGCGTGCCACGTCCTCCGCCAGTGCGATGGCGATGAGGCAGTCGAGGCCCAGGGGCCCGGCCGGGCCGTGCTCCTCGGTGCTGCCCACCGGGCAAATGATGATGTCGGAGTCCTCCAGGTAGGCCGCCACGTCCTCCCAGGTCAGCTCCTGGAGCCATACGGAACCGAGTTGCGCCGGCATTTCATCTCCTCCCGTCGTTCACTTGATGGCCAACGGATTCGTCGGCGACCCCACAGCGCCCGTGACCGGCAGCGCCGGGCCCACGAACATGAACTCGTAGCGGCCGTCGACCGCGCAGTCTTCCGCCAGCTCTTCCAGGTGGAAGATCTCCCCTACCGTGAGCCCCATGTTGGGGATGCTGACCCAGTGCCAGGGCTGGGTGGCGTCGCGGGTCTGGTTGGGCCGGACCTCCACGCCCCAGGTGTCCGTGGCCACGGCGGCCACCTCCCGGGCATGGAGCCAGTCCAGCGTATCGAACCCGAGTCCGGGGGCGTCCCCGCCGGGATAGCCGTCCCAGGATCCGGCGTCCAGCTTGGCCTTCATCTGTCCGGTGCGCACCAGCAGGTAGTCGCCGCGGCGCACCTCCACCTCCTGCGCCGCCATGGTCTTGTCCAAATCTTCGCTGGTGATGGCGTAGCCGTCCTCCAGCCAATCGCTTCCCTTGACCCGGGCCACGTCCAGCAGCACGCCGCGCCCCACCATCTTCTCCCGCGTCTTCTCGATGCCGTTCCTGGCGGCGCCGCCGGAGGTTACCAGCCGCACATCGTAGCCGTTGTACATGTAGTCGTCGTAGAAGATATGCGCCAGACCGTCCCACTGGGTGCCGGCCTGTAGCGGCATGATGATGATGTCGTCGGCGCCGCGGATGCGCCGGTGGTCGAGCACGCCCGAGTAGGCGTCCGTACCGGTGCGCAGCATCAGGTGGATGGGATTGAACCGGCCCATGGCCGGGTAGTTGCTCTTGCCGCTCTGCGGTCCGTCGGCGTCGTAGGCCAGGGCCAGCGAGAACACCCGCCCGCGGCGCACGAGTTGCGCCGCGGCGACGATGTCCTCGGGCGTGGTGAAGTTGAGCGTGCCGATCTCGTCGTCCTTGCCCCAGCGCCCCCAGTTGCGCAGCCGCTCCGCGGTCTCGCGGAGCCGTTTCATCGTCAGTTTTCGGCGTCTTCCGGTGGCCAAACCCAACCTCCTGAGGGACTCCCGGGTTGAAAGTCTTGCCGGGATTGCCTATGAAACTCCGTCATGTCGTCTTTCGCCGACAACGGCAAGGGCCGCAAAGTGATGCTCGGCTTCGTGGTGCGGCGTTGCGCCAGGGAGTTGGGCCACCATCCCACCCCGGACGAGTTCGCCCTCTGGGCCAACAACCAGAGGCGGGACGGGGAACGCTACCATATCTTCGGACAGGCCATCTCGGCCGAGGCCGCGAAGATCATGCTGCGCAGCCTCGACCGGCTCGTGACCGTCCGCTCGCCGGAAGTGATACTCGGACAGCGCGAAGCCTCCTGAGGCCTCGGGCTCCCTCCGTTCCGCGCCTTCAGGAAGCCTTCCTCGCAGCGTCGCTGATGTCCAGGTTGTAGAGCCGGGCGCCGTTGTCCCGCAGGATCTTGGTCTTGACGCTCTCGCTCAGGTCCGTGCGCTGCTTGAGGTAGTCGCTCGACAGCACCTCGCGGTCGCCGTGGGGCATGTCGGAGCCGTACACCACCTGCCCCTCTCCCACCAGCTCCACCACCTGCGGCAGCAACGAGTCCTCCACCTCCGCGCTCAGGTAGAGGTTGCCCTGCCGGACGTAATCCATGGGCGCCAGCTTGGCCTTGGGCACCGTGTCCGGAAGGATGTCGGCGAGGAAGTTGCCCGAGTGGCCGAAACGGTGGTCGAGCCGGTCGATCATGAAGTGGACCCACTGGCAGCCGGCCTCCAGGAATCCCACGCGCATGGTGGGGAACCGGTCCAGCAACCCGCTGTTGATCATGGACGAGAAGCCCAGGAGCACCGGCATCAGGAATGCGTTCACCGACGACGGATAGATGTGGGTGAACAGGCCGGTGATGGCCGGACAGGCCCAGCCCACGTGGATCGCCAAGGTCAGGTCCCGCTCCACCAGCGCCTCGTAAAACGGCAGGAAGGCGGGGTCGTCCAGCAGCCGGTCGCCGATGGTGCCCAGCACCATGACGGCGATGGCGCCCAGCTCGTGGGCTTCCTTCACCTGCGCCACCGCCCCTTCGACGTCGTCGAGGTTCACCACCGCCGCCCACTTCAGCCGCTCGTGGGCGCCGATCTGGTCGCCGAGGAAGCGGTTGTACGCGGTGCTCATGGCGGTCACGAGCGCCGGGTTCGCGGCCAGCGGATAGGCGAGGAAAAGGGTCGGATAGAGGACCTGCAGCGAGATCCCCTCCTTGTCCATGGCCTCGATGCGCTCCTTGACGCCGTGGATCTCCATGCTGCCGATGGTGTCGGACTTCTTCTGCGCGTGGGGCGTCTTCTTGCCATGGTAGCTCGCCGGGGTGCCGAGGTTGTGGGCGCCGCGCCCGACCCGGCGCGGGTACATCTGCTCCTCGATCATCCAGTAGACCATCTTGTCGATGGCCACCACCCGCGGCTTCTGGGCGCGAAACTCAGGGTCGAAGTACTTGTCGCTGAACGTGGTTTCGCTTTCCTCGACGTGTCCGTCGGCATCCACCAGGTACATGAGTCACCTCCGTCGGTTGGGCCGCGCCCTCCGGTCGTCCGCGAGCGCAACCTCTGAAGGTAGCCCAACCGATGGGGCAGTTCAAGGCTGAGACGCGTGGAACGGCGTGCGTTGACACCGTCGGGAAAAATCTCTAGGGTTCACAACTTTACCGGTGAGACACCGTATCACTGGACGAACTCCTGACAACCGACGAGGAGGGAATCATGGTCCGACTCATTGCAAGTTTTCTGACAGCCGCCATGACGCTGGCAGGCGCCGCCACGGTGCTGGCGCAGAACATGCCGGTGGTGCAGATGTCGTCGTTCGACAAGCCGTCCTTCGGCCACACGACGGCTTCGCTGATCGAGGCCAACGACTTCGACAAGAAGCACGGCATCGACATCCAGTGGGTCTTCAAGCAGGGACGCGCGGCCAACACGGACTTCGCCACGGGCAGGGACAAGATTACCATCGCCTCGGCGCTTCTGTCGGAAGCCAACCGCCGGCTCAAGGGCGTGAAATCGGTTTATCTGTTCAACGTGCTGAACGGCCACGGCGCGCTCTTGACCATGGACCCGGCCATCAACAGCGTGGCGGACCTCGAAGGCAAGAGCCTGGCGGCAGTCACGGTGACCACCAACTACGCCATGTTCCGGTACTTCGCCCAAAAGGCCGGCACCGACCTGAACAAGGTGTCGATCCAATCCACCAACACCGCGGGACTGGCCACCTTGCTCATGGCCAAGCGTGCCGACGCCATACACATCTGGGAGCCGAACTACTCCAGGATGCTGGTGACCAACCCCGGCAAGCTCAAGATGATCGAGTACTTCCACCAGTGGGAAGCCATCCACGGGGCGCCGCAAAGGGGCTTCCTGGGCGTGGCGGCCCATGAGGACTGGATCAACGCCAACAAGGAGCTGATCCCGAAGATCTACGCGGCCTTCGCGGAGCTGGCGAAGTGGCTGCCGACGCACCATGACGAGGCCGCCGCGATCATCGAGAAGGCGGCCGGCGTGCCCAAGGAGGCCTTCCTCATGGCCCTGAGCGCGGCGCGCTATCCCCTGGACGTGGTGCCCGCGGCGGAGATCGAAGGCAACATCAAGGCCCTCTTCCAGGCCGGCATCGACAGCGGCTACATGAAGCAGATGCCGGACGACGGCGTCCTCTACCGGGGCAAGGTCCGCTAGCGAGAGCCCCGCAACGCATCCGCTGGCATGGAATCCGAGGCAACCCGCACCGAGTTGTCACCGGCTCAGGCCCAGGAGGCGTGGCATGCGCGCCTCCTGAGCCTCATGACCGCCCGGAAAGAGCCGATCATTTCCTTCGGCGTGATCCTGGCGGCCTGGCAGATCGCTTCCTTCTTCCTGCCCCCCTACCTGGTTCCGGGCGTCGGCGCCATCCTCGCCGCTTTCATCGAGATCGTCGCGAGCCTCGCCTTGCTGGGGGACGTCCTCACCACCATGGGGCGCATCTTCCTGGGCCTCGTGCTGGCGTTCATCACCGGCACGATCCTCGGCGTCTTCATGGGCTTTACGGAGACGGTGGAGAAGTACACCCTGCCGGTGCTGCATTTCATCATGGGCATTCCGGCGCTCTCCTGGGTGGTGTTCGCCATCATCTGGTTCAGCCACGTGGAGACGCGCATCGCCTTCATCCTGCTGGCCGGCTGCCTGCCCAACTACGCCCTCATCATCCACGACGGCATCAAGAGCATCTCCAAGGAATACCTGGACATGCTGCGGGCCATGCGCCCGACGCGCAAACAGCTCTTCTCCAAGCTGATCCTGCCGGGCATGATCCCGGCCGTGCTGACTTCCTGGAAGGTCAACCTCGGGCTCGCCGCGCGCGTGGTCATCGTCGCCGAGCTGGTGGGCGCCAGCCGGGGCGTGGGCAACAAGCTGCTGCTGGCGCAGGAACTCTTCGAGATGCCCAAGGCCATCGCCTGGACGCTGGTGCTGGTGGCCTTCCTGCTCATCACCCAGTTCGTCATTCTCTTTCTGGAGCACAAGCTGCTGCGCTGGCGTCCGGCGAAGCAGGGAGGAATGGCAACGTGAGCACCGCCGAACCCGTCGTCCAAATGCAGGACGTGCAGATGGTCTTCACCTCGGTGGACGGCGACCGCTTCACCGCGGTGGAAGGGCTCGACCTGGAGGTGGGGAGCGGTGACGTCGTCGCCATCGTCGGCAAGACCGGCTGCGGCAAGTCCACCACGTTCAACCTGTTGCTGGGCCTGGAGCAGCCCACGTCGGGTTCCATCGCGCTCCTGGGACACGATCCCTACAGGGAATTCGACTGGTTCCGCTCCAAGCTGGGCGTCATCTTCCAGACCGACCGCCTGCTGCCCTGGCGCACCGCACTGGAGAACGCCCGGGTCGGGCTCGAGATCCTCGACTACAGCGAAAAGGAACAGAACGACATCGCCCTGCAGTGGCTGCACAAGCTGGAACTACAGGGCTTCGAGGACGCCTATCCCCACGAGCTGTCCGGCGGCATGCGCCAGCGCGTGGGCATGGCCCGGGCCTTCTGCCTCACGCCGGAGATCTTCTTCGCCGACGAGGCCTTCGGCCACCTGGACCAGTCCACCGCCCGGCGCCTGCGCGAGGTATTCCTGGAGCTCGTGAACGAGAGCCGGAAGACCTGCCTCCTCATCACCCACAACATCCATGAGGCGCTGGAGATCGGCTCCCGCCTGGTGATCCTCGGCAAGCCCGGCCGGGTCCTCGCCGACATGGAAACCCCCACCAACGCCACCCGCGCCGAGATGGCCGAGTTCGAGGACCGGGTCCTCGACATCATCGAAAGCAACGAAGTCGTCGGGTGAAGCGCTACGGTTTCTGGCTCCTTGCACTGGGATGGCTTCCGGCGGGGGTCATGCTCCAGGCGCTGTTCCGGTTCTTTCCGGGCGGGGGCGAGGGCTGGACTCCGGAGCTCATCCTCATGGCCGGCGTGATGATGATCCAGAGCCTGATTCCCGTGGCCGTCTGCGGCCTGCCGCTGGCGCTGGCCTGCCGGCGGATCTGGCGCATGGACTTTCACCGGACCGCCTGGAGCCTGGGTGTCGGCCTGGGCGCCGTCACCACGCTCGCAACGGTGCTCGCGGGTCTGCTGGGACCGTTGGCGATCCTCATTGCCGCGTTGGTGCTGAGCCTGCCGGCATGGGTCGTCGCCTTCCTGCTCGGGCGACGAAAGCGGGAGCGGAGTGGAACAAACGGTGTATAGGGGCGACCGACCGGTTACCCCTACCGCGTCTATCGCCGTTGCAGGTTCCTACCCCAGCATCCGGTCCGGCAGCCACAGGGAGATCTGCGGGAAGGCCACCAGGATAATGAGGGTGAACACGTCCATCAGGAAGAACGGCAGGATGCCCTTGAAGATCTCCTCGAGGCGCACCATGCCGTGGGCCGCGGCGTTCACGGTGTAGACGTTCATGCCCACCGGCGGCGTGATGAGGCCGATCTCCGAGGTCTTGATCACCAGCACGCCGAACCAGATGCCGCTGAAGCCCATCTGGATGATGATGGGGAAGACGATGGGCAGGGTGATGGCCATCATCGCGGCCGGGTCCATGAACATGCCCAGGAACACGTAGAGCAGGAGGAAGCCGGTCAGGACCAGGTGGCGCGGCATGCCGGAGCTCACCAGGTAGTCCGCCAACCGCGGGCCGACGTTGGTGATGGCAAGGAACCGGCTGAAGATGTAGGCGCCGATGATGATGGTGAAGAGCATCGTGGTGGAGGTGGCGGTGTCCAGCACGGTGTTCCGCAGCCTCTCGCGCGAGAAAGCGCCCTTGACGATCATGATCACGAACGCGCCGAAGGCGCCGAAGGCGCCCGCCTCCGTGGGCGTGGCGATGCCCAGGTAGATGGCGCCCATGACGACGATTGAGAGCGTGACGATGCCCCACACCCGGTACAGGGACAGGAGCTTCTCCCTCAATGGCGGCCTTTCCTCGAGGATGGGCGCAATCTCGGGCCGGAGCCGGACCCAGCATGAAATCATGCCCATGTAAATCAGCGCGGAGAGGACCCCCGGAATGAAGCCGGCGATGAGCAGCTTGCCGATGGACTGCTCCGTAATGATCCCGTAGATGATCATCAGGCCGCTGGGAGGAATCAGCGCTCCCAGCGTCCCAGAAGCCGCGATGGCGCCGGTGGCAAGCCGCTTGTCGTAGCCATACTTGGTCATTTCCGGCAGGGCCACCTGGGTGAAGGTGGCGGCCGTGGCCACGCTGGAGCCGCAGGCCGCGGCAAACGCGGCGCAACTCGCCGTGGTGGCCATGGCGAGGCCGCCGCGGACCCGTCCCAGCCACTTGTGAACCACCGAGTAGATATCCGCGCTCAAGCCGCCATAGTTGGCGAACTGCCCCATCAGGATAAAGACGGGGATGGCGAAGAACGTGAAGTTGGCCACCACCTTGTACGGGGTCGTCCGCAAGAGACCGATGCCGGCGGCCCAGCTGTCGGTGAGCACGACGAAGCCCAACACCCCGACCAGCCCCAGCGACACGGCCACGTGAAGGCCGCACAGGAGCAGGAAGATCAGGAGAAAGACGCTGATGATCGCCAGGAAGGTTGGGTCCATGTGATGTCTACCCCGGGGTTATGAGACTGCGAAAATGCTTCCAGGCGTCTCTCAACATCTGGATGGCGATGAGAGCGGCGCCGAACGGGATGGCGAGCTTGGGCGGGTAGACCGGAATCTGCACCAGTCCGTCGGACGCCTCGCGGTATTCCAGGGCGGAGAGCCCGGCATGCCACGACTGCCAGGCCATAAGCACGAAGAACACCGCCGCAATCAGGAGGACGAACACCGCGAGGCCGTCGCCGATCTTCCCCGGCAGCCGCTGGGTCACCAGCTCCACGCAGATGTGCCGCTTGGTGAGCTGGACATACGCCAGGCTGAAAAAGACCACGAACACGATGAGGAACTCGGTGAACTCCAGCGTCCCGGGGATCGGGCTCGAGAACACGTAGCGCCCGGTGACGTCCACCGTGATCAGCAGCATCATGAAAAACAGGACGTAGCCGCTGATCTCGTTCAGGAAGGTCATGAACCGGGTCATCCAGGTATGGTCGCCTTCCGGCGCCGCGAAACCCGGGGTTACGGCGGATTCAAGAGTATCCTTAGATGGTTCCAAGACAGCCTGACCCCTTGACGTTGCGCAGGGACGGCATCACCGCCGCCCCCGCAGCCGCGTGTTGTGGAGGGAGGGTTGCCCCCGCCCCATGACCGGTTTATTCGCCGCGGAAGACGGCCAGGGTCTTCTTGCCCGGCAGGCCCAGCTTCTCCATGCTGGCCACCCAGTCGCCGGCGATCTTCTTCACGCCCGGGCTGTTCTTCCACTTCTCCCTGTCCGAGGCGGAGAAGTCGACGATCTTGACGCCCTTGCCCGTCAGGTACTTCTGGAACTTGACGTCGTCGTCCTTCATGGCCTGGGCTTCCCACTTGCCGACCTTCTCACCCTCTTCCAGGAGGATCTTCTGGTGCTCCTTCGACAGGGAGTCCCACTTCCTCTTGTTGATGGTGAAGGTGTTGACGCCCGCGATGCAGCCCATCTCGATCTTGCTCATGTACTTGGCCACCTCGTAGGTCTTGAACCGCTGGGCCGCCTCGAAGGAGAGGATGCGCGCGTCGATGGTCTTGCGTTGCAGCGCCTCGTACATCTCGCCGCCGGTGGTGCTCACCGGAATCCCGCCCCCCGCCTTGATGGCCTTGGGCGCGATGCGGCCGAAGGTGCCGACCTTCTTGCCCTTGAGCTCCGCCAGGTTCGTGATGGGGTAGTGCGCCACGAGTTGGTAGCTCGCCGTGGCGGTCATACCCACCACCACGTGACCGAACTTGGCCAGCTCCGCGCTGGCCTCCGGGATCTGCGCGAGCACGCGCATGCCGCCGTCGCGCGACTGCACCGGATCACTCACGGCGAAGGGAAGCCCGCCGACCTGCAACAGCCGGATCTTGTCGGAGAAGTATCCGATGGCCAGATCCGCCATGTCGGACGTGCCCAACTGCACCGCCTCCAGGGCCTCCTTGGCGTGCACCAGCGAGTTGGCCCAGAAGATCTGCACCTCGATCTCGCCGTTGGTCCTCTTGGCCACGCCGTTCTTGAAATGCACCAGGTAGTCGGCGCGCGGAGTTCCCGGGCGCGCTGACTGCGTCGCTACCTTGAGGATGATCTTGGATTGGGCGTCCTCCGGGACTGTCAGCCCGGCGACGCACAGGACACCGGCCATCAGGAAGACCACTAACGATTTCGACATTGCCTTCATCTTCTCCCCTTTCTGATACAAACCTTGCCGTGACGCCGACGCATCATGGCCCTTAGTCGTCCGGGTGGGACACCCGGCCGGAATCACAGGTTGAAAAACCGCTTGGCGTTATCGCCCAGCACCGCCTGCTTGTCCTCCCTGGACATGTCGTCGCGTTCCACCACCTCCTCGATCTCGTGCTTGGCGGCCGGCAGGTCCACCTCGTGCGGATAGTCGGAGGCGTAGGCGAACGCCTCGATGCCCACCCTGCTCGCGACGTACGCGAGGGTCTCCTCGCTCCCCTCGCACCCCAGCAGGATTCGCCCGCCCTTGAGATACTCCACGGGACGCATCCTCGGCTGGTCCGCGGCGTCGAAGTAATTCTCGTCACGCACCATGCGGTCGATGAGGAAATCGAGCCAGCCGCAGCCGCCCTCCATGAACGCGGCCCGGAGCTTCGGATGCGCGTCGAAGACGCCGTGGTAAATGAACGAAACCAACGCGATCATCAACGGAACGGAATGGTGCAGGACGTGCGAACCCGTAAAGTTGGTGAACGTGTCCATTCCCATGCCCAGGTTGGAGCCGCCGTGAATGGCGATGGGCACGCCGAGTCGCTCGGCTTCCGCGTAGACCGGCCAGTAGCTCTGGTGGCCCAGATGGAGCGGCAGCCCCGTGGACGGCAGCATGCCGCCGACGAAGCCGAGCTTGTCCACCGCGCGCCGGAGCTCCTTCACGGCCTCGGGCACGTCCTGCATGGGCAGCAGCGCCACGGGCCGCAGCCGGTCGCTCACCTTGGCGAACTTCTCGTGGATGTAGTCGTTGTAGGCCTGGCAGACCTCTACCGCGTAACGGGGTATCTGGATCATGCCCACGGAGAGCCCTTCGGTGGTGAACAGGACGGTCTTGTCGATGCCAGCCTGCTCGAGAAAGGCGACCCAGTCCTCGCCGCTCCCCGGCATGTACTCGCTGGCGGTGACCCGCTCGTTGCCGGTGGTCCCGGCGTGGAGGGCGAAATGCATTCCGTCGATGGAAGGGAACACCCCCTGGCGGTCCCGGGCCGGGTTGGTGGCCTGCATCCTGATGCGGTCGCTCATGTAATCGGCCATGTCCGGGACCCACTCCACCACATGGCCGTCACAGTCCACTACGGAATAATCGTCATATGACACGGCATCCTCGCGAACCGCTCGCCGTCCCAGGCCAGACCCCTCCGGTCTCACGGCGTGACAAAGGACCCTAGTCGAAGCCCTGAACCGATGTCAAGGGGCAATCCTGGAAGCTGACAAAGATTGCCCATGCGCCGAAAGCGGGCCCGCAACCCGAGCCCCACGGAACTATTCTCCCAGGAAAACTTCGAGGGCCTTCTTGCCGGGCAACCCCGCCGCTTCCACGCTCGCTACCCAGTCCGCGTTGATCTTCTTGACGCCCGCCGTGTTCTTCCACTTCTCCCGGTCGGAGCGGGAGAACTCGATGATCTTGACGCCCTCGCCCTTGAGGAAGTTCTGGAACTTGACGTCGTCGTCCCTCATCGCCTTGGCCTCCCACACTCCCACTCGCTCGCCTTCCTCCAGGATGATCTTCTGGTGCTCCTTCGACAAAGAGTCCCACTTCGCCTTGTTCATGGTGAACGGCGTGACACCGGCGATGCATCCCATGGCGATGGTGTTCACGTACTTGGCCACCTCGTAGGTCTTGAACCGCTGAACGGTCTCGAAAGACATGATGCGCGCGTCAATGGTCTTGCGCTGGAGGGCCTCGTACACCTCACCGCCGGTCGTGCTGACGGAGACCGCTCCCGCCGCCTGGATGGCCTTGGGCGCGATGCGGCCGAAAGTGCCGACCTTCTTGCCCTTGAGAGCCGCCAGGTCCGGGATGGGCCCGCGAGAATTGAGATGATACTCCGCCGTCGCGGTCATGCCTACGAACACATGACCGAACTTGGTGATCTCCGCCAGCGCCTCCGGGACCTCCCTGAGCAGGCGCATCCCGCCTTCACGTGCCTTCACCGGATCACTGACGGAAAAGGGCAGACCCGCCACCTGAAGCAGCTTGATCTTGTCGGAGAAATACCCGACGGCCAGGTCGGCCATGTCCGCCGTGCCCAACTGCACCGCCTCCAGAGCCTCTTTGGCGTGCACGAGGGAGTTGGCCCAGTAGATCTGGACCTCGATTGCCCCGTTGGTCCGCTTCTCTACCCCGTTCTTGAAGTGAACCAGATAATCGGCGCGCGGTGTCCCGGGGCGGGTCGACTGCGTCGTCACCTTGAGAATGATCTTGGCTTGGGCGTCGTCCGGGACCGCCACGCCGGCCGCGCCCATCAACCCTGCCAGTATGAGGACTACCAACGATCTGGAAAGTGCTGCCATTGCGTGCCCTCCTTTCTGTGGTCAGACGCCCGACACTATTCGAAGCCTTGGAACGATGTCAAGGGACTTGCAACGACCGAGCTCTACGATACCAGTGCGCACCGCGCCGGTCGCGCCAGCAGGAACGTGCAAGAACCCGCTCCCGCCTGCGCTCCGTTGCATCGCTTGGCACAGGGACAGAGCGACGCACGGCAACCAGGTTCGGCCGATCCCCTCAGTTCGCCGACACCCGGTCCTTGGGAAAGTTCGAGGCCGCGGTGACGCCGCCGTCACAGATGAGGTTCTCGCCCCACACAAAGCCGGAGTCGTCGCTGGCGAGGAACAGCATGGCCTTGGCCTGGTCCTCGGCGGTGCCCAGCCGTCCCGCCAGGTTCTTGAACTCCCGGCCCACGGCGCCCTCGTCCTGGCCCACGGGCGAGCCCGAGCGATTGGGGGTCAGGCAGTTGACGCGGATGTTGTACTGCGAGAGCTGCACCGCCATGCCGCGGGACAGGTTGACCACGCCGCCCTTGGCGGCCATGTAGGCGATGGCGTCGGTGCGGCCGGAAAGGCCCGAGGTGGAGGCCACGTTGACGATAACGCCTCCCCTCCCCTGCTTCACCATCTGCTCGGCCACGTAGCGGCCCACCAGGAACGGTCCCTTGAGGGTCACGTCGATGACCAGGTCCCACTCCTCCTCGGAGATGCTGAAGATGGTCTCATGGTCCGTGATGGCGGCGTTGTTGACCAGGATGTCGATGCCGCCGAAGGCGTCCACCGTGGCATTCACCATGGCCTTCACGTCTTCGGTGTCGGCGACGTTGCACTTGGCGTAAATGGCCTCATGGCCGGCGGCCTTCAGGTCGGCGACAACCTTCTCGCCGCGGCCCGGGTCCATGTCCACGATGCAGATCTTGGCGCCTTCCGAGGCAAACAGCTTGGCGGCGGCCTCGCCGATGTTGCGGCCCGATCCGGTGATAATCGCAACGCGATCCTTGAGCTTCATGGTTCACTCCTCCTTGCCCCACTACGATCAGATCGTTCAGGGTCGGTTTGGTTGGTTTGGTTGGTACAGGGGCTCTACGACTTGTCGAGCATCCCCAGGAATATTTTCTCTGAAGTCACGGGCAGGTCCTTGATGCGCACGTCGACCGCGTCGTCCACCGCGTTGGCGATGGAGGGGGCCACCGGGATGAGCGAGGTCTCGCCGATGCCCTTGGCGCCGAACGGCCCGTTCTTGTGCGGCACCTCCACCGCGATGGGCGTGATCTCGTCGGGCATGTCGCCCAAGGCCGGCAGCACGTAGTCCACGAGGTTGGGGTTCACCAGGATGCCGTTGTCCCAAATCATCTGCTCGAACAGCGCCTGCCCCATGCCGGTGATGGCGCCGCCCACGAGCTGCTGCTGGCACCCCAGGGGCGTGATGACCTTGCCCACGTCCACCGCCGTGGCATGCTTCAGCACCCGCAGCCGGCCGGTGTCCCTGTCGATCTCCACCTCGCTGCCGCCGGCGCCCACGAACCAGAACGAGGAAGTGGTCTTGTCCCCGGTGTCGGGGTCGACGGTGCTGGTCTTGACCTCGCCCCGGCCCACCAACGTGCCCCCCTGCATGCCGAAGTGGTTGAACAGCACCTCGCGGATGGTCAGGGCGTTCTCGCGGAACAGGACCTTGCCGCCCTCCATGCGCGTCTCCTCCAAGGGCACGCCATGCTCCTCGGAGACGAACCTGCGGAGCTGCTCGCACAGGTCCAGGGAGGCCAGCTCCAGGGCCTTGCCCATGTGGAACGTCGAGCGGCTCGACGAAGTGGTGAGGTCGTAGGGCACCACGTCGGTGTCCACCCCCAGCACCGAGACCTGCTCCAGGGGTATCCCCAGGGTGTCGGCGACGATGGCGGCCATGGCCGTGTCCGAGCCCTGGCCCATCTCCACCGTGCTGGTGAACACGTTGACGCTGCCGTCCTCGTTGAGCTTGATGGCGGCGCACGAGATCGACGGGGTGATGGTGGCCTTGATGAGCGCCGCGAGCCCCTTGCCGCGCACCTTGGAAGGATCCGCCGGCGTCTCCGGCGGCTCGCCCCACTTCATCTCCTGGGCGACCTTCTCCAGGCAGCCCTTGACGCCGATGCTCCAGAGTCTCTCGCCGGTGACGAACTCGTCGCCCTCGTCGTAGATGTTCTGCATCCGCAGCTCGTAGGGGTCGCGCCCCAGCGCCTTGGCGATGATGTCGGTCTGCGACTCGCTGGCCCAGGCCGACTGGGACACACCGAAACCCCGGAACGCCCCGGCCGGCGGCTTGTTGGTGTAGACCGACTTGGCGTCGATCTTCACGTGCTTGAACTTGTAGGGCCCCGCCGCGGTGTAGGCGGACTTCTTGGCCACCCGCGGGCCGATCTCCGCGAAGGCGCCGGTGTCGAGGAACACCTCGGCCTCCCTCGCATGGAAGCTGCCGTCGGCCGTGACCCCGGTCTTCATGCGGATGAACGCAGCGTGCTTGGTCACCGTGTAGAAGACCTCTTCCCGGCTCAGCAGGATGCGCACCGGACGCTTGGCCTTCTGCGCCAGGGCCATGGTCAGCGGCTCGATCTTGGGATAGACCTTGCTGCCGTAGCCGCCGCCGAGATACGGCACCATGATGCGGATCTTCGACACCGGCATCTTGAAGATGTTGGCGAGCTGGGTGCGCACCACGAACGGGTTCTGGGTGGTGGACCACAGGTTCACGCGCCCGTCGGGCTGGAACGCCGCGATGCAGCCGTGGGGCTCCAGCGCCACGTGCTGGGTGGTGGGCAGGATGAACGTGTCCTCGAAGACATGCGCGCACTCCGCGAACCCCTGCTCGATGTCGCCCTTGCGCAGCTTGAAGTGGGTGCAGACGTTGGTGTTCTCGATGGGCTTGAGCTCCGCCAGGTCGGCGAACCCGTGCTCCGGTATGCGCACGGTCTCGTGCACCAGCGTGGCGTCCTCCTTCACCGAGTCGCGCACGTCCATCACCGGCTGCAGGTCCTCGTACTCCACCACTATAAGGTTTGCCGCCTCCTCCGCTGCTTCCCGGGTTTCAGCCGCCACCGCGGCCACCGGATCGCCCACGTGCCGGACCTTGTCCACCGCCACGATGGTCTGGTCCTTGAAGACCGGGCCGTAGTACGGCTCGATGCCGGTCCCCTCGACCACGTCGTCCTTGGTGTAGACCGCCACCACCCCCGGCACCTTGAGGGCTTCCGACGCGTCCACGTAGCGGATCCACGCGTGCGCCACCGGACTGCGCAGGATGGCGCCCTCGCACACTCCCGGCATCTTCATGTCCGCCAGGTACGCGGCCCGGCCCGTGAGCTTGGCCTGGTAGTCCAGCCGTTGTCCGTCCTGCGCGCTCAGCGGCCTCTCGCTTATCGCCATGACACGCTCCTTTGGAACCTCGCGCCGTCGCCTGTCGTGTTCCTATGCCTGGGCCACGCTGCGGATGGCCTGCATGATCTCCTGGTAGCAGCCGCAGCGACAGAAGCTGCCGCCCATGTAGCTCTTGATCTGTTCGTCGTCGGGGCGGGGATTCTCGTCCAGCATGGCCTTGGCGGTGAGCAGGAAGCCTGAAGTGCAATAGCCGCACTGAAGCGCCCCGTGCTTCATGAACGCCTCCTGCAACGGGTGCAGCCGGTCGCCGTCGGCCAGCCCCTCCACCGTGGTGACCTTGCGCCCGTCCGCGTCCACCGCCAGCACCGAGCACGCGCTCACTGGCTTGCC
Source organism: Deltaproteobacteria bacterium (assembly GCA_028818775.1). NCBI lineage: Bacteria > Pseudomonadati > Myxococcota > Myxococcia > Deltaproteobacteria bacterium. Next base: position 22,525 of record JAPPNE010000050.1, read on the forward strand.
ATCCAGCAGCAGCGTACACGCGCCGCACACCTGGATGTCGCAGCCCAGCTTGGCGCCGGTAAGGTCCAACTCCTCCCGCACCACGTCCAGCAGCGTGCGCCAAGGGTCCACCTCCACCTGGCACGACGCGCCGTTGACATCCATGGTGACGGCCTTCTTCATCCCGCAAAGTCCTCTCTGTCCGGTGTGTTGTTCGACCTCAACCGTGGCTTTTCGCGTTCTCGTACACCTTGGGCGCCAGCCGCCGCACCAGCGCCGCCACCATCTCGCGCTTGTAGCGCTCGGAGCCGCGCAGGTCGTCCATGGGGTCGCATTCATCGGCGGCGGCCCGGGCTGCCGCCTGGAGGTTCTCGTCGGTCAGCGGTTTCCCCTCCAGCGCCGCCTCGGCGTTGCGGGCGCGCATGGGCGTGGGCGCGACGCAGCCAAGCCCGATGCGCACGTCGCCGCAGGCGCCGTCGTCCGGGTTCACCGACATGCGCACGGCCACGCCGATGCAGGGCTTGTCCACCACGGAACTGCTGGAGAAGCGCACGTAGTCGATGGCGCCGTGGGCCGGCAGCGGCGGAATCACCACGTGGGTCAGCACCTCGTCCTCCCCCAACTGCGTCTCGTAGTAGTCCAGGAAGACGTCTTCCAGCGGCAGCCTACGCCCGCCCGAGGTGTTGGCGATGCGCACGGTGGCATCCAGGGTGATGAACACGCACGGCAGGTCGGTCAACGGCTCGCCCGAAGCGATGTTGCCCCCTACCGTGGCCATGTTGCGCACGCGGATGTTGGCCACGTCATGCTCCAGCTCGCACAGCACCGGCAGGCGTTCGGCCAGGAGGCTCGACGTCTCGATGTCGTGGTGCGTCACCAGCGCGCCGATGACCAGGTCGCCGCCGGACTCCTCGATGCGCCGCAGCTCGTCGATCTTCTTGATGTTGATGAGCGCGTCCGGCTGCAGGAAACCCTGCTTGAGCAGGATTGTGAGGGAGCTGCCGCCGGCGAACACGCGCGCGTTGCCGGCATACTGCTTGAGCAGCCCGCACGCCTCGTCCACGGTACCGGGTTCCAGGTATTCGAAGTGCTTCATGATCAGTGGGAAGAGTCTCCAAGGCGGTGGTGTCAGGGGTTACCGTTCATGCCGTTCGTCCTGAGCGTAGCGAAGCGAAGTCGAAGGGCGCCTCAGAGGTAGTCCACCTTGTCGACGCCCGGCACCACGACCTTGCGGTAGTACTCGTTGTCGTGGAGCGGCATGGTGGCGTCGATGCCCCAGACCGCCGTCGTGCGCGGTGCCGGAGCGGACGGGTCCAGGGTGGACATGGCCAGGTTCGGAACGATGATCACGTCCTTGTCCGGCTGGACGCGCGTGTTGACGGCCCATTCCACGTCCACCGGATCGTGCACGTTGATGTCCTCGTCCACCACCACCACGCGCTTGAAGCCCGCACCCGTGGCCAGCAGCGCCAGGATGACGTTGCGCGCCTCCGCGTCGTGGCGCTTGCGCATGGACACCACGGCGTGGTGCCGGAAGGTGCCGCCGGCGCTGACGCTGAAGTCCTTGACCTCCGGGGTGATGGCGGACACCGTGCGGTAGACCAGCGCCGCGTTGGCGCACTCGATGAGCGTATGGTTCTCGGTCACCGGCATGCCCGTGAGGCAGGTCTCGTAGATGGGGTTCCGGCGCATGGTGATGGCGGTGACCTGGATCACCGGCGCCTGCTTGCTCTCGCTGTAGGTGCCCGGGTACTCGCCGTAGGGGCCGTCCGACACCCGCTCCCCGGGAACGGTCACGCCCTCGATCACCACCTCCGCGTGGGCGGGAACGTCCACGTCGATGGTGTCGCACCGGGTCAACTGCACCGGCGCGCCGCGCAAGCCTCCGGCCACCGCGAACTCGTCCACCCCGTAGGGGACCCGGGACTGGGAGCCGATGATGATGGCCGGGTCCACGCCGATGGCGGTGGCCACCTCCAGCCCTTCGCCCCGGTCCTCGGCCTTGAGGATCATCCGCCCCAGGTGATGGTCCGGCGGCGCCCACAGCGACAGCCGGTCCTTGCCCAGCCGCAGCATGCGGTGGATGGACACGTTGGGAATGCGCGTGTCCGGATCCTTGCCGATCTGGACGCCGATGGTGACGTAGGCGCCGCAGTCCTTCTCGGAATGGACGCAGATGGGGAGCTTGTCGAGGTCGATTTCGTCGCCGGTCCAGCGCACCTCCTTGACCGGACCGGTGGACACCATCTCGGAGGGGATGCGCGCCTCCTCCAGGGTCAGGTAGCGCTCCAGCAGCTTGTCCTCGGTGACCCCCAGGCCCAGCGCCACCAGCCGCCGGGTGGCGTACAGCGCCCCCAGCACGCGCCAGTCGGGATGGTCCTTGACGTTGTTGAACAACAGCGCCGGACCGCCCACGTCGGAACTCTTCCGTATGCCGGCGGCGACCTCGAAGCGCGTGTCCACCTCCCGATTCACCTCCAGCAACTGGCCCTCGCGCTCCAGCACGTCAAGGAATTCTCTCAGGTCTTGATGCAATGTGGGTCTCCCGTTTACCGCTCCCTCTCCGTCGGCCCCCGGAAGCGGGAATCCAGACTAATTACCAAAAGGGACCTGGGGAGTCTACCATTTGACACCGCCACCCCAGGGGAGTACGGACAGGGCGCATGATCACGATTCGAGCCCTGCGCAAGGAGTTCATCGTCACCGACGGCAAGGTCGCCGCGATCAAGCGTCTCGACCTTGACGTGGACGAGGGGGAGTTCTTCGTCATCGTCGGCGCCAGCGGCTCGGGGAAGACCACCCTTCTGCGCTGCGTGGCGGGGCTCGAGACCCCCAACGGCGGCGAGATCCGCATCGCCGACCGCACCGTGTTCGGGGACGACCCGCCGGTGTGGGTGCCGCCCCAGGACCGGAACTTCGGCATGGTGTTCCAGTCCTACGCCGTGTGGCCGCACCTGACGGTGTTCGACAACGTCGCCCTGCCCTTGCGCGAGGGCGCCCAGAAGATTCCCCGCCAGCAGGTCAACGACCGGGTGCGCAACGCGCTCCACATGGTGCAGCTCGACGAGCAGATCGAACGCCCGTCCACGCTGCTGAGCGGCGGCCAGCAGCAGCGGGTGGCGCTGGCCCGCGCCATCGCCGTGAACCCCAAGGTGCTGCTCATGGACGAGCCCCTGAGCAACCTCGACGCGCGCCTGCGCGAGGACGTGCGCGGGCGCATCCGCGACCTGGCCAAGCAGCTCGGCGCCACCGTGTTGTACGTCACCCACGACCAGATCGAGGCCATGGCCATGGCCGACAAGATCGCCCTCATGAGCCTGGGCGAGCTGCTGCAGTATGGCAGTCCCACGGACCTTTACCGCAGCCCCAACTGCACCGAGGTGGCCGAGTTCTTCGGCTCCGTCAACTGGCTTCCCGGCCGGCGCGTGGAGGGCAACTTGGTGGAGACCCGGATCGGCCGATTCCGTCCGTCCGGCGATACCGAGCCAGGTACGGACGTGTTCGTAGGGTTCAGGCCCGAATGCATCCAGTACGCCGAGCCGTCGGACGAGGAGGCTGAAAACACTTTCGAGGCGCGCCTGACCTCCAGCGTGTTTCTGGGCGACCAGTTCGTCTACGACGCGACCGCCGGCGACGTCCCGCTCACCGGCAAGAGCCGCGCGGTGCCCACGACCCACGGGGACATGCTCTCGCTCCGCGTGATGCCCGACGACGTCATGGTGTTCGCGGCGGACGAGAAGAACACCACCTTCGTGAACTCGGTGGGCAAGCAGAGCTAGTGCTGGTGCCGGCTCCCGACCACCACTGACCCCCAACCCTACCCCGACTGGGCAGGCCCCTGGATTCAGTCAAGTCATCCTTCGTCAAGTCATGCCTTGACAAGTTATGGCTTGATGAACTCCAGTCCGTTGCATCGAATTCATCCCGCCATCTCACCGTTTCCGAAGGGGTCATCCCCGGTTTGCACTAACGCGGAAAACTGCTAGAAGGGAGTCCGTGTCAGAAACCCAACACCTAAGGAGGAGACTGATGCTAGATGTCAAACGTAACCACAGGTGGGCCTTGGCCCTGGGTGCGGCGCTCTGCTCCCTGTTCCTGGTCGCGGGGGCCTATGGGGCCGACGCTCCCAAGAACCTGAAGGAGCTGGTGGAGGCCGCCAAGAAAGAGACCACCATCAGAGCCATGTGGTCGTCGTCCAGCCTGAGCGGCGGCAAAGGCTTCTCGGAGGTCGTCGCCGCCATGAACAAGATGTACGGCACCAACCTCAAGCCGAAGTTCACCCCGGGCCCGTCCATGACCCGCATGATCGGCAATCTGACCCGTGAGATGAAAGCCGGGCAGCCCGCCAGCACGGACGTCGTTTGGGGCAACTCCGGAGGCGTGCTGCAGGCCAGCAAGGTGGGGCTGACGCGCTCGCTGCCCTGGAAGGCGTATCTCGGCCGCCCGATGCTGGACCCCGAGCCCGGTTTCGATCCCGTGGGCCCCAAGGGGAACGCGCTGGCCTCCGCCTCGACGCTCGTCGGCATCATGTTCAACTCCGACGTGGTGAAGGGCGACGACATCCCCAAGAGCATGCACGACGTCCTCGATCCCAAGTGGAAGGGCAAGATCGCCTCGACCCCTTATGCCGCGGGCGTGCGTGAGTTCGCCATGGACGACCTCCTGGGCAAGGAAGTCATGGTGGACTACACGAAGAAGCTCGCCAAGCAGATCGGCGGCCTGATCCGGTGCGGCGCGGTCGACAAGCTCACCAGCGGCGAGTTCGCCATGCTGGTGTTCAGTTGCGGCGACCAGTACGTCAACCGGTACGCCAAAGACGGAGTCCCGCTGGGTTACGCGGTGGTGAAGGAGGCGGTGGTCTCCCACACCCGCTACGGCTCCGTGCCGGTGCATTCGCAGTCTCCCGCCGCCGCCGCCCTCTTCGTGGCGTACCTGCACACGCCGGAAGGCCAGAAGTGGATGTGGGACAGGAACGGCCTGGACTTCCACCTCTATCCCGAGTCCCACCAGCGCAAGACGCTCGATGGGGCCAAGGCCCAGGGCGCCAAGGTGGTGGTCAACTCACCGCAATGGCTGGGGAGCCAGACCACGTATCGCAAGACCCGCAAGGAACTCGAGAAGATCCTGGCGGAAGGCAAGACCAACTAGCGGCGCAGAGGACGCGGGCGGGCCGGCGGCCCGCCCGCAGCCATCATGGAACAAGTCGCAGGCTGGCCGCGGCTGCGCGCCCTCCGGCCCAAAGCGTCCCCGCTTCTCACGGGGCTCGCCAGCATCCCGTTGCTGGTGATTTTCGTGTTGGTGGCCGTGCTGGTGTGGATCAGCTTCCAGACCGGCATCCTGGGCAGCTTCGAGGCCGACTACAGCCTTGACAACTACGCCGAACTGCTGGGCGACGCCTTCGTCGCCCGGGTCACTTTCAACACGCTGATTTTCACCATCGTCACCACGCTGGTGGCGCTGGTCATCGGCCTGCCCATCGCCTGGCTCACCGAGCGCACCACCCTCCCCGGCAAGGGTCTGGTGTACGCCACCATGACCCTCGGGCTGCTGATCCCCGGCATCTACACGGCCATGGGGTGGACCTTCATGGCGCACCAGCGCATGGGCTTCGTCAACCGCTGGCTGGTGGGCACGTTCGGCCTCGAGCAGGGACCCTTCAACATCGCCACGCCGACGGGCATGGGCTTCGTGCAAGGGCTCAGCCTCGCGGCGCTGGCGTTCATCCTGACGGCGCAGATGTTCCGCGCCATGAACCCGTCGCTGGAGGAGGCCGCGAAGATCCACGGCATGAGCTTCTTCGCCACCTTGCGACGGGTGACCTTGCCGCTGGCCTTCCCCGCCATCCTGGCCGCGGTCATCTACATTGCCACCATCGCCATCGCCACCTTCGACATCCCGGCCATCATCGGTCTCGGCAACCGCGTGTACATGCTCAGCACCTTCGTCTACCTCAAGACCAACCCCGGCGACGACGAGTTCCCGGAACACGGGGTCACCGCGGCGCTGGGCGTGCTCATGATCGGCGTGGCGGTGCTGCTGACCTGGTGGTACAGCTCGGTGCTGCGCCAGGGCCACCGCTACGAAGTCGTCACCGGCAAGGGCTACCGCCCCACGCTCGTGGACCTGGGCCGCTGGGGCTGGGTGGGCTGGGCCTTCATCGGCATCTACGTCGTCGCCTCCAAGCTGCTGCCGCTGCTGCTCATCGCCTACGTCGCGCTGACCCCGTACGTGGCGCCGCCCTCCTGGGAAATGCTGAGCCGGATGTCGTTCATGGCCTTCTCGCGGGTCGACTGGGACCTGGTCTACCGGGGGCTCACCAACACCGTGCTGCTGGTGGCGCTGGTGCCGACCGTGACACTAGTGGTCGCCTTCGCCATGTCGTGGCTCATCGTGCGTTCCGGCAGCCGCTACCGCTACGTGCTGGAGTTCGGCGCGTTCCTGCCCCACGCCCTGCCGGAGGTGATCCTGGCCATCGCCGCGCTGCTGCTGTCGCTGTTCGTGCTCAAGGGGTTCCTGCCGCTCTACGGCACGGTATGGCTCATCGCCATCGTCTATGTGGTGTCGCGGCTGGCCTTCGCCACCCGCGCCCTGAACAGCTCGCTGCTCCAGATCCACAAGGAACTGGAGGAAGCGGCCTACACCTCGGGCCTGTCACCGGTGCGGACTTCCTGGCGCATCCTCGTGCCGCTGCTGCGTCCCACCATCATGTCGGTGTGGATCTGGTCCGCCATCCTGGTGTACCGGGAGCTCACCGTGGCGGCATTCCTCATCAGCCACGACAACATCACGCTCCCGGCGGTGATCTGGAGCTACTGGAACTCGAGCGCCACCAGCCTGGCGGCCGCGGTCACGCTGGTCATGACCGGCGTGCTGACGCCGCTCATCCTGATCTTCTGGTGGTTCGGCCGGCGCTCGCTGATGCCGGAATCGTAAGAGGTTGGCGGAGAGGATTCCCGGTTGCGCGGGAACGGCGGCCTTCCAACTCCAGTTCATCTAGTTCAGACGGGACCGCAGCCATGACGGACTCCAGAATAGTCGGTGCTCCCATTCTTCGCGCCGAGGGCCCGGACAAAGTCACCGGACGCACCCGCTATGCCGCGGACATTCCGCTCCAGGGGATGCTCTGGGGCAAGATCCTGCGCAGCCCGCATCCCCACGCGCGCATCCGCTCCATCGACGCCGGGCGGGCGCGGAAAGCGCCCGGAGTCCGGGCCGTGGTCACGGGGCCGGACGTCCCGAACCACTTCATGGGCAAGCAGATCCGCGACCTGCCGGCGCTGTGCTGGGACCGTGTGCGCTACGTCGGCGACCGCGTTGCGGCGGTGGCGGCGGACACGCCCGAGCAGGCCGAGGCCGCCCTGGCGCTCATCGACGTCGACTACGAGGTCCTGCCCGCGGTGTTCGATCCCGTGGCCGCCACCGAGCCCGACGCGCCGCTGCTGCACGACGACGTCGCCGGCTACGACGGCGCCCCCCACGAACGGCTCGCCACCGACGTGCGCAACGGCCTCACCCGCTTGGCCTGGAGCAAGGGGGACGTGGAGCAAGGTTTCCGCGAGGCCGACTTGGTGCTGGAGCACACCTTCCGCATACCTGGCCGTCACCAAGGCTACCTGGAGCCCCATGCCGGGCTCTTGTCCATCGATCCCGACGGGCGCGTCCAGGTGTGGGCCTCCACCAAGGACCCCTTCCGCACCCGCCGCATGCTCGCCGACACCCTCGGCATGGAGCACGCGCGCGTCCGCGTCCATTCGGTGAACGTGGGCGGCGAGTTCGGCGGCAAGGGGGACGCGCGCGATCTGCCCGTGGCCTGGTTCCTGGCGCGAGAATCCGGACGGCCGGTGAAGATCGTCATGACCTACGCGGAGGAACTGGCCGCCTGCAATCCGGACGAGGCCACGGTCATGACCATCCGCAGCGGCGTCACGCGCGACGGCCGCATTGTTGCCCGCCGTCTCAAGGCGTGGCACGCCGGCGGCGCCTACGGCGGCACCAAGGCGAGCGCATCGTTCGCCACCTGGCACTACGTCGGCGGCCTCTACCGCGTAGAGAACGCCGAGTTCGAGTTCCTGCAGGTCTACACCAACACCACGCCCGGCGGTTACTACCGGAGTCCGGGCTCCATCCCGACCTTCTTCGCGCTGGAATCCCACACCGATATCCTCGCCCGTGAACTGGGCATGGACCCCGGCGAGTTCCGGCTGCGTAACGTGCTGCGCGCCAACGAGGAGGACGCCATCGGCAAGCGCCTCCCGGGCCTCCAGGTCCACTCCGTGCTGGCGCGGGCGCTGGAGGCGGCGGACTGGCACACGCCCCGGTCCGGCCCCAACCGCGGGCGCGGGGTGGCCATCTACGGCCGCCACATCTCCGGCGGCGAGACCGGCATCGCCGTCACCGCCGAGACGGACGGGACGCTGACCGTGCTGAGCCCCACCGTGGACCAGGGCACCGGCACCCACACCGTCCTGCGCCAACTCGTGGCCGAGCAGATGCAGTTGGCCCTGGAACAAGTGCGCGTGGCCACGGGCGACACCGACACCGTACCCTATGATACCGGCGCCCGCGCCAGCCGCGTGACATACGTGGCGGGTCTGGCGCTGGAGCGCGCCTGCAACGAACTGCGCGACAAACTCGCGGTTCACGCCGCGCGCATGCTGGAGTGCGACCCCGCGGAAGTGTCCTACGCCGAGGGGGCGTTTTCGCTGCGCGCGGAACCGGGACAGAGCGTGACCCTGGCACAGGTGGCGACCCGGTATCCGGACGACCGCGCGGTTACCGTGGAAGAAGACTTCCGCTACCCCGACGAGACCACGTACGTGTGCGCGCAGGTGGCGGAAGTGGAGGTGGACCCGGAGACCGGCGCCACCCGGGTCGAGCGCATCGTCACGGCCCACGACGTGGGCACCGTCATCAACCCCATCACCCACCAGGGGCAGATCGACGGCGGCGTCGTCATGGGCCTGGGCCAAGCGGTGATGGAGGAACTTACGCTGGACAACGGCAAGGTGGCCAACGCCAACCTGGGCGACTACAAGCTCCCATGCATTCGCGACATCCCGCGCCTCGACACGGTGCTGGTGGACTCGGAGGGCGGGCTCGCGCCCTACGGCGGCAAGGCCATCGGCGAGTTCGCCAACAACAACCCCCCGGCGGCCATCGCCAACGCCGTGGCCGACGCCGTCGGCGTGCGCCTGTTCGAGATGCCGGTGACGGCGGAGAAGGTATACCTTGGACTGAAGGAACAGAGAGGGAAGCTGTAGGAAGGCTTCCGAAGGAGGGACGACATGCTGGAAGGCAAAGTGGTCGTGGTGACGGGCGGCGGCAAGGGCATCGGACGCCATGCCGCACTGACGTTCGCCCGGGAAAAGGCCAAGGTGGCGATCATCGACGTGAGCCAGGACTGGCTCGACAAGACCGGGCCGGAACTCGGCGAGCTGACGGACGCCCTGGGCATCAACGCCGACGTCCGCGACGAGAGCGCGGTGCGGCGCGCGTTCGAGGATGTAGTGCACCGCTTCGGCCAGATCGACGTGCTGGTGAACGACGCCGCCATCGTGCCCCATTTCGCCTGGGGCATCCCGCGCTGGCCGCTGGTCCGGGACATGGACCTGCACTTCTGGAACCGGGTCATCGAGACCAATCTCGGGGGCACGTTCCTGTGCTCGAAGCACGTGCTGGCGCACATGGAGCCGCGGCGCACGGGGCACATCATCAACCTCTACGGAGGCGGCGGGGTCTCGCCCGGCGGCGCCTGCGCCTACGTGGTCACCAAGGACGCCATCTGGACCTTCAGCCGCTACCTGGCGGAGGAGGTGCGGGAGTCCAACGTGTGCGTGGTGACCTTCTCGCCCCGCGTCCCCATCGTCACCGAGGGAGCACCCGAGGACGCCTACGGGCGCCTGCCCAGCCCGGAGATCCTGGGACAAGGCTTCGTGCTGGCCGCACAGGTGCCCATGGAGGACTCGGGGCGGTGCTTCTACTACGAAGACGGCAAGCTCGTACCCACCAAGGACGGAAGGTACGACGAGTAGCGGGATGACAGGCGGGTTTGAAACCGGCCGCAATAGACCGCCAGCGAGAGACGATGAGAAAGTCCGAACAGAAAAAACGCGCCGAAACCTTCGCGGCGATGCACGAAGGCAATGAACTTCTCCTCCTGCCCAACGCATGGGATGCGATCAGTGCGTGTGTCCTGGTGGAAGCAGGGTTCGCCGCCGTGGCGACCACCAGCGGCGGTTGTGCGTTCGCACTCGGATATCGCGACGGCGAGAACATCTCGTTGCGGGAGATGGCTGGCGCGGTGCGCCGTATCGCCAACGCCGTTCCCGTTCCGGTCTCGGCGGATATGGAGGCGGGTTACGGTCCCGCGCCTGAGAACGTGGCGGAAACGACACGCCGGACCCTTGGAGCCGGCGCGGTCGGGATGAACATCGAGGACGGTGACAAGCGGAACCCGGGACAACTTATCGAGTTCGCGGTGGCGGTGGAACGCATCCGCGCGGCCCGCGCGGTCGCCGATTCGGCCGGCATTCCGATGGTCATCAATGCCCGCACCGACGGATTTCGTAATGGTGACGGCGAGGACGTGTTTTCCGAGACGGTCCGCCGCGCCAACGCCTACCTGCGGGCCGGCGCCCGCTGCGCGTTCGTGCCGTTCGTCAGCGACGGCGCGCTGATCGGCCGGCTGGCCGCCGCCATCGACGGACCGATGAACGTACTGGCCGGCGCCAACACGCCGCCGGTTCCGAAGCTTCGCGATCTGGGTGTCAGGCGGGTGACCGTCGGCAGCAACCTTGCCAAGGCGGCGATGTCGCTGGTGCGGCAGGCCGCCGATGAGTTGCGCGGCCCGGGCACCTTCGAATTTGCCCGCGAGGTCTACACGCAAGCCGACATGCACCGAATGCTGACCAGCCCGGGCGCTAAAGGCGCTCCCTAACCGAGGGCCAGCGAGCCGTCGGCGGGGCCGAGGGCGGCCACCATGTCCCGGTAGGAAGCGAGCCCGAAACGGCTTTCCATCGCCTCGCGCCAGATGCCGTCGAGGGTTGCCCGCACGTCCATCGGCAGGCTGTCCACGTGGTCGCCCACCCGGCCGCTTCTCAACTTGGACGATGCGCCTCCGGGCGGCAGGCCGTTGGCGGCATTGCGCGCGGCGCGCAACACGTGGTCGTCGAACTGAGTTCCGTGCGCCTTCATGAATCCGATGGAGGACTGGCGGACCACGGTCTCCAACAGCTCGTCGTCAAGCGGACAGCCGATGAACCCGGCGATGCGCCGCACCGTTCCGGGCACGTCCGCCTGGGCCGACTCGTAGCTCAGCATCAGCACGTCCTCGCGGCCGCGTTGCGGCCACCACGAGGCCACGTGTTTCCAGTAGCCACGGTCCCGCTCCGGCGCCAGGAAGAAATTCCGGGAATAGTCCCCCAGGGTGATGGCGCCGGCCTCGAAACGCCAACCCTCGTGGAAGTGGTACATGGACACCAGCACGTCCCCGGGGTCCCGCACCATGGTGATGTAGCGTCCCCCCTTGGGGACGTCGTGCCAGCTCAGGTGGCTCTTGAAGGCGCGTGGCTCGGCCACCTGGGGCGCATCCGGGTCGATGCCGAGGTCCAGCGCCAGCTCGAGCCAGGGCACCACCAGCGTGATCTCCTCGAAGTCCATGGATCCACGGGTCCTGAGCCCGTGCACGATCTGTTGCAGCCAAGTGGTGCCGCACTTGGGAAAGGTGGCGATGAGGACATCGGTGGGTTTCGGACGAAACGCTAGCGCCGCGGCCCGGCTGGCCGCGCTGCCGATGCCGCCCCGGAAAGAGATCATCTCGGCGACCGAGCGGGCGCGCCTGAGAACAGGTGACAATCCGCTCATATCGTTTTCATCACGTGCTGAACGGCGTTCCGGCCCCCGGAAACGTCACCAGTCCTTGTTGATGAACTCCAGCATCCGGTCGGCGCCCTCGCGCTCCGTGAACTGCATGTAGGCGCGCCGCCGCTGGTTGTCCGGGTCGCCGCTCTGAAGACGCTCGTAGAGTTGCCCGCGCTTGCCGAAGGGCGTCATGACCAGGTCCGCCGCCACCGCCAGCAGCCTCAGGTGCTCGCGCGTGCTCGGGGCGCAGCCGCGAAAGTAGCGGTCCACCAGCGGCCCCAGCTCTTCGTTGGCCAGGTCCGAGCCGCCGCCGGTGAGCACCAGCGAGCTGGTCAGCAGGTCCTCCATGTTGCCCATGGCCCGATCGCACGCCTCGATGCTGTGCACCCGGTAGGCCGGCGTGAGGCGCGGCGCCCAGAGGCCCCCGCTCGTGCGGAAGGCACGAGCCTCTCCCATCTCCACGCAGTCACGCAGGATCTCCAGGTCCTTGACGAACGAGGCCAGCCGGAGTTGCGAGTTGGGGTTCTTGTGGCGGCCGGACCACTCCGTCAGGAGCTGCCCCACCGCGAGGAACGTCTCGATCTTGATGATGAGGCGGACCAGGGTGGCGTAGGCCGCCCAGGTCTGGATGCTGCGGTGAAAACCGGCCACGAGCTCGGGCTTGCGGTAGGCGAACACCCGGTTCCAGGGCACCAGGACGTCATCGAAAATGAGCGTGGCGTCTACCTCGTCGAAGCGCGCGGTGATCGGAAAGCGCTCCGGGTCGGCGTGCTCGGCGTAGAGGTCCCGGCACACGATCTTCAGTCCGGGTGCGTTCATGGGGACGGCGAAGGCCAGGGCGTAGTCCGGCTCGTCCGGGTCCCGCGGCCGGTTGGGATACACCAGCGCCTCGTCGGACAGCGGCGCCAGGGTGGCGAGGTTCCGGAGCCCCCGAACCACGGGCCCCTCCGAGGTCTCCCGGACCACGTGGAGGACCAGGTCCGGATCGGGCTGCTCGCTTACCCGCTTCGAGTGGTCGTAGAACTGGTCCTGCAGGGCATGGGTGAGGCACAGGTCGCCGGCGATGCAGTGGCGGTAATACTCCCGGGCGTTTTCGCTCCAGCGCGGATCGTGGTCCGCCAACGTGCCGGCGATGTCCAGCAGTCCCACCACCAGCTCGGCGCAGAACTCCGGATAGCGGCCCATCTGGCCGAAGGTTTCGCGGGACCACAGCTCGATGTTGCCGCGCTTGGCGAGAAGCTCCTCGGCGTTCACCGGCGGCAGGTAGCTGTAGGAAATGCGCTCGCCGTCCCGCGCGACGCTCATGGTGTCGCCGTCTTCGGCCGAGGCCTGCCGGTCGTAGAGGTCCGCCAGGGTCTTGATGGTGCCGGTGAAGCCGGGATGGACGGTCACGTCCTCGATGCGCCTGCCCGCGTGCCATACCTCGCGGCCGTCGCGCAGCGACTCGATGTAGTTTTTACCGGATCGAATGGCCATACCCTGATCTCCTGACGAAACCGCGCGAACGCCTCAAGTGCGCGAATCCGTCCGATCGTTTTCGTGCCGAGCGAGAAGCCGCTAAGAAGGATGGGGCGAACCCACGCCCGTTTCCGGCACACGCGTCATGACACCCCGGCTCAGAGACTTCATCGACAACCGCGTCTTCGGCCCCAACCACCGGTGGTGGGCGCTGTGGGTAGTCGTTATCTCCGTCTTCATCGCAACCACGGATGTCGGCATGCTTACCATAAGCCTGCCGGTCATCATAACCGAGTTCCGCACCGATATCACTTTCGCCGGCTGGATCGTCTTCGTCTACGCTCTGGTGACGGGCGCCCTGTACCTTCCGTGCGGCCGGCTCTCCGACCTTCTCGGGCGCAAGCTCACCTTCTCCGCGGGCTTCCTGGTCTACGGCGTATCCTCGGCCCTGGCGGGTCTGGCCCATGGACCCACTCAGTTGATGACCTGCCGCGTGGGTCAGGCCGTGGGCGCCGCGCTGATGATGACCAACACCTTCGCCCTCACCGCAAGCCTGTTCACCGGCCCCGACCGCGGCCGGGCCATGGGCATTTCCGGTGGACTGGTGTCGGCCGTCGGCTTCACCCTGGGTCCCGTGGTGGGCGGATTCATCACGTTCACCCTGGGATGGCGCTACATCTTCTTCATCTCCAGCGCCCTGTCGTTCATCGGCTTCGCCGCCGCCCGCTGCCTCCTGCTGGACGACCGGGACGCGGGCGAACAGAAGCGACGGGAGCCCTTCGACTTCGCCGGCGCCGGCCTATTCGCCGTCGGACTGACGTTCCTGCTGCTGGGCATCACCCGGGGCGGTTTGGGTTACTGGGGATTCCTGTTGAGCGCCGTCTTCCTGGGCTTGTTCGTCTGGCGGGAAGCCACCTGCCCCTACCCCATACTCGATCTCGCGTTGCTGCGGATCGTCCCCTTCGCCGCCGGCAACATCGCGCGCCTGTCCACCTTCGTGGCGCTGAGCACCAACGAGCTGATGATGCCGTTCCTGCTCCAGCTCGTGCTCGGAATGGACCCGCTGGAGTCCGGCGGCCTGATGACTGCCATCGCGCTCGTGCTCATGGTGGTATCGCCCTCGGCCGGCTGGCTCACCGACCGGATCGGGTCGACCCCGCCCGCCGCCGCCGGGGCGGTGGTGGTGGCCGTAGCCATGTACTCCTTGAGCTTTCTGGGGCCGGACTCCGCCCCGGCCGAGATCGTGCCGCGCCTGGCCCTCCTGGGCGTGGGGCTCGGGCTTTTCCAGACCCCCAACAACCACGGCCTCATCAGCTCCGTGCCGCCCGAACGGCTGGGCATCGCCTCCTCCGTCATCTCCATCATCCGCAGCGTCGGCCGCTCCCTCGGCACCGCCGTCGCGACCGCCTTCGTCGGCATGCGCCTGGCCGCCGTCACCAACGAGTCGGGACCCCAGGACCTGGCCGCGTTGAATCTCTCGGAAAACCCGAGGCTCATGGAAGCCTTCATGGAGGGATACGGCTACGCCTACATGACAGCCGCGTGCCTGGGACTGAGCGCGCTCGTGTTCACGCTGATCGGGGCGGCGGGGAAGGGTGCGGGCACGAGCAAGCGGAGCTGAGAAGGCTGCCGGACCTGTCTGGACGGGCGAAGCGGTACCAGCGGATCTCGCTTCGACGCATCACTCGTCCTTCCACGGACCGTCGCCCCAAGCGTGATCTGCTTCCGGTATACCGAACTCCTGATTGGAGGGAGGTTTCTCACGGTACCCGGCTCTGTGAAGCTCCTCCAATTCCGCCTCGTCGTAGCGCTCCAATGCAGCTCTCAACGCTTCACGCGTAAACCCGGAACGGGTGGTACCGAGGCGCTTTGCTCGTCTATCGACCCGCCGAACGAGGTCAGCATCCATCGTCAACTGTATGACTTTCCTGGCGGGCCAACGCGATCCGATCGACGAGGAACAGCCCGCGTCCTGGAGCAAGGCGTCGATCTTGCCGCGTGCAAAGGCTTCGGTCGTGCTGCTCATACCACCGTCCAGGGATCCACGAGTTCGATGTCCGTGCTTTCGAAATCCCGCACGTTGCGCGTCACCAGGACAGCGCCACGGGAACGCGATATGGCGGCAATCTCACAGTGGCCTCGCCAATCGGCCGACCAGCTCGGCAATCCACGCCGCCACGGCGGGATTCGGCACAGGGCGCATGAGTTGGGACGCGACATTGGTGTCTATGACAAAAATCGCGAGCGTCTCAAGAGAAGTCTGGAGGCTCGCGCATCGGACCGCGCGGAGGAAGTTCGAGCTCGACGCCACCAAGGGGCGCGAAGCACTCGCGGGTGAACTTCGCCAGATCCCGGGGACCGGTCCGTCCGGCGTCCACCGCGTCACGCAGGATAACGCGCACCTCTTCCTCCATGGAACGGTGGTGCTCTGCCGCGCGCACGCGCAAGCGCGTTTTGACTTCGTCGTCGAGATTGCGGATCGTGATACTCGCCATGTTGTCCCCTCCCATGGGCAATCTACGCGAGGATTAGTACCTAAGGACTACCGGCCTTCGGATTGACGAGAGCCTGGGCGTCGCCGAGAAAACCGGGGTGGGCGACAAGGACCGGGCCTCCGCGAATCAGGTCGATCTCGGGCAACGCAGACCGGCAGCCGGCCTCGGCGCATATGACGAGGCCAGCCGCACAGTCCCAGCTATTGAGGTGGGCTTCGTAGTAGGCGCCGGCGGAACCCCGAGCCACCAGCGCGAGGCTCAGCGCCGCCGAGCCGAGCCGCCGGTAGTCGTGGTCGGACCGCACTATCCGGTCCACAAGATCGAGATACGCTGCGTGATCGGTGCGGTTCGAGCGGCCCAGAAGAATCAGGTTGTGGCACGCCGATGCGTCGCCGACCTTCATCGGAACGCCGTTCAGGTTGGCCCCTTTGCCCCGCGCCGCGACGTACATCTCGTCCCGGTCCGGTGCGTAGATCACGCCGAGTTCGATCCGGCCCTTCAGCGCGAAACCCACCGAGATCGCCCAGAGGTCCAGGCCCTCTGCGAAGTTCGTCGTGCCGTCGATGGGGTCGATGATCCAGAGCCTCTCGCCCTCGGCCGTCCCGTGTGTTTCCTCCGCGAGGATCGAGTCATCGGGGAACGATCCGCGGATCGCCGCCACGAGGCGGGCTTCCACCGCGAGGTCGGCGTTGGTCACCAAATCCTGCTTGCCCTTCTCGGAGACCGCCAGGGAGGACTGCCGCAGCGATCGCGCCAGCGACCCGACGTCACGGACGATGGATAGAGCCAGTTCGAAGCGGGGAGTCAATGGGTCTTGTAGTGTCATGGTCAAACCACCCGCCGACCGTCCCTTGCAACGCCGGGCTGTCCAGCCGTGCAACACGCCGACACTGTCGATGCCAACGACCTCGAAGCTCACTTCCTGTCGACCAGCCTCACCTTGTCGACATCCATCACCGACAGCCTGTCGCCGATGGCCTGGGCGTCCCCCGGGCGATAAATCCCGATCTTCAAATGCGGCTCGCCGCACGCACGTTGCCGGTGGATCATCCTGTTGTCAACGACCTTCTTGCCGTCAAGATACAGGTCGTAGGATCGCGCGGGTTTGAAGTCGAACCTGACGTCCACCCATTTCCCGAGAACTTCCTCGACGAAAAAGGGCCTTGTAGCGCCCAGAAGGTATCCATCGCTGAATTTCACCATGACGAGGGGGCCGCCCCGGCAACCGCTGACGGATTGGTGCAGTTGCAGAAAGTCCTCCCGGTCGTTGTCAAAGCCCTTCACGAACCTCACCTTGTAGGTGAGCGAATAATCGTGGTCCTTCTCAAGGGTAGTCGTCTGCTTGATTTCCGCCCGCTCCCAGTAAGGCGCCCGGGACCTGGAGCGGTTGTCGCTGCCGCATCCCCCGACCTGTCCGTTCTTCAGGGTGAAGCGCAGGAACCTCTCGCCTTCCTCCTGAATCCATTGTGTGGAGGAGTATTCCGGAAGATCACAGTTCTCATAGAACATGACGTTCCAGTCCCGGTCCTTGTAGGCCGTCTTACTGAAGTAGTCGAAGCTCCGGCCGGGGGTGTAATCGGCCGTGGCGACGTGAATGCCGGTCAGGAGCAGCGCGGCCGTTATGAGGAAACTCCGCATCTTCCTTCCCTTGGCGCGGCTCACATGCCCCACACCTCGATACCGGCGCCGGCGACGGGCTCGCGGCGGTGGAACAGCTTGTCCTCCCAGCTCCGGCTCTCGTCGCGGTCGAAGATGACCAGGTGGCCCGCTTCCGCGGCGCAACGGTCCATGCAGGCCGCGGTCTGCTCAAGGCCGTCGGCGATGGTGCGCTCCAGGCTCTTGTGCAGCACCTTGCACTCGATCACGAACCTGCGCGTCCGCTCCCCCTGGGGCCAGACGATCAGCAGATCGGTGCGCCCCCGGCCCAGGCCGTATTCCCGCTCGATGCGGCCGCCGCCGTTCACCACCCTCTGCAAGAACGCCTGCAACAGGAGTTGCGGCCCGGCCTCCTTGTAGTCGAACCGCGCCACCCAGTGCTCGGAGTGCTCGCGGAAGAATTCCTGGAAGGCCGCCAAAAGCTTCCCCACCTCCAGCCCGCCGTCCGCGTCCACGTACCAGGCCATGTCCTGCACCAGCCCGGCCTGGGCCGCGTAGGTCAGCTCCCGCGGCACCACCTCGGCGTAGATGGGATTGGCGATGCGAAGCGGGCCGTCGCTCGCCACCAGCCCCAGGTCCCGGACGTATTCGAGGTCGCGGGCCGAGAACTCGCGCTCGTCGCCGCCGCTCAGGAGCGGCCCCATCACCCGGCGCACCCGGTCCTCCTGGAGCTTGTCCGCCAACTGGTCCAGGTGGGTCTCCCGGCGCGAGATGAGGCGCTCCCGCGCTTCGGTGACCGAGGCCGCGGTGACCGGCCGGCTGCGGTCCCGCCCCGGCTTGTGGCGGAAGCAGGCGTCGTAGGCCAGCGCGTTGACCAGCCACGGCTGGCCCTGTGTCAGCCGCCAGACCTCGGCCAGTGCGTCTTCGGTGAACGTCTGCCCGGTCTCCTCCGTGTGCTGCGCCAGCAGCCGGCGCGTTTCGGCCTCGGAGAAGTCGCCCAGGCGCAGCGACTCGGCCTTGACGTTGAACGCGCTGCCGCCGGCGACCACCTGCTTCTCGGCGCTGGAATGGATGCGGTAGTCGCGCACGTCGCGCACCCCGCAAAGGAGCACGCTCTGAGGAAAGCTCCCGGGACGCTGGACGTATCCCGCCCGAAGCTGGCGCAGCACCGACAGCAGGGTGTCGCCCACCAGCGCGTCGATCTCGTCGATGAGCAGCACCAACGGCCTCGGATCGGCCTCCGACCAGCGACTCAGCGTCTCGCGGAGCGCGCCGCCCGGACCGGCCGTGGCCAGGATGCCGGGCCAGGCCTCGCCCAGGAATTCGTCGTTGAGCGTGGTGCGCGCCCAGAACGCCAGCTCGCTCAGAATGGCGCGCATGGCCGGCTCCAGGTCCTCGCGCGCGGCTTGGGCGGCCTCGACGTTGGCGTAGACGCAACGGTAGGAGCCTTCGGCGCCGCCGTTCAACAGATCCCGCAAAGCCAACAGGGCCGAGGTCTTGCCGGTCTGCCGGGGCGCGTGCAGCACGAAGTAGCGCTCATCGCGGACAAGGGCCAGCACCTCGTCCAGATCGAACCGGCTCAGCGCCGGGATGCCATAGTGCTTCTCGGGCCGAACCGGGCCAGTGGTATTGAAGAAGCGCATGGCCGCAGTATGCCACGTTCACGGACGGCCGCGCCAATGTTCCCCGCGGTCAGGTTAGAGCAGAGCGACAACGTCCCCTGTTTCCTCAAAGTGCCGCACGCGGCCCGTCCGTTTTGCGGCGCGGAAGATCGGGCAACGTGTACCGCAATCAGCAAGTTACTCTAGTTTCAGCGCCCCATCGGCCCGACGGTCGTCGTAATCGCCGCCGTGGCAAGGGGGCCGCGGATTCCTATTTCATTCGGCCCACCGCGCGGGAAGCCGCGGCTCCGTCGTGAGGATGGTCCATGAACACCTGCTGAAGGGCCGCCGGCGTGACGCTATCGTTCGGGAGGACCAGGCGGGCATCGGATTCGGGGTAGAAGCATCGAAACATCGCCTCGGCTTCCGTGTGGCCGAACGGCTGCAGGTCGATCCGTACGTCGACCCGACCTGGGCGCATCAGGGCCGGGTCCAGGTTCTCCGGAAAATTGGTAGTCATGAAGACCACCAGACCTTGCGGGCTCATGGCGCCGTCGAGTTGATTGAGAAGGTTTGACAGGGTGATCGGCGTATCGTCGTCGTCATCCTCTCCGCCGGCGGCGGCCGAGGCGACCCGCGTTCTTGTTGCGGCATCGATATCCTCGAGCACCATTATTCCGTTGATTCCACACCGCGCAAAGGCCTCCAGGAGGTCGTTGTCGTTCTTGAGCGACCCGACATTCAGAACGTACAGCGGCCTGCGCAAGTGGCTGGCCAGGGCGACGATCACGGACGTCTTGCCGGTTCCAGGTTCACCGGCCAGCAGGTATCCGCGACGGTACGAAACGCCCCGCTGCTCGTACCAGCGTTCCGCGTCATAGAACCAAGTCAGATCCCGCAGGATGCGCTCCCTGATCTCGGGCTTCATGATGACCGTGTCCAATGGCCGCAAGGCGCGCGTGGCGGCCAGTCGCCACCAGCGGTCCCAACTATAGATCTTCAGGACACTCGTCCCCGCAACGCCCTGCCGGGCCTCCTCGATGATCGCCCGGACCGTGGCCTGGCTCGTGCCCAACGTCCGCACCTGGAATCCCTCCACGGGATTCATTCCGGATCGCTGGTCGTCCAGGTACCGCTGGATGAAGACCGGCCTTCCATGAAAGAACAGTACATGGTGGCCATCCCCCAGGGTGATTTGGGTGCGCCGAACCCCTTCTACCTCGTCATCGTCGCTGTACGCAGTAACCCGTGTTCGGAGGCACCTGTCCATGTACGGCTGAACGCTCAACCACTCGCTTAACCACCAGAACACGTCCGTGTCGCTGAGGATGATTGTTTCCACGGTGCAGCGCCGCAGGAAGACGTTCCACAAGGTCACCGGGACATGTCGCAGGTAGTAACCGGCGGTCATGAAGGCCGAGGCGCCCACGACGCCCCCGAATACCTGGTTATGCTGCAATTGCTCAAGAATCCACTGATAGATTTCGGTCACGGTGGCTCTCCCGTCCTGGTTCGTGCCTCCTTTGTCTTCTCAACGGAGGCCGAAAGGCGCCCCTCGGTCCGGGCGAAAGCGGCGCCTCGGTGGCTCCGCGCAGCGTCGCCCTCGTTGACTGGTCAAACACCACCACTGTCGCCGCCAATACCAGCAGGGCGTACCCCCATAGTATAAATTCGAATCTCGCGGCGAGAACTTTAGTTCGTAATGTTACATTCTTGTTAAGAAACGATGTGCCCTTGCCTTGGAAGTAACGTGAGAATACTGATATATTACCTTTATCAGCCTTCTCAAGGAGCGTGAGCCATGAACGGCCCGGTTGTCATACCTCACAACATCGTGGCGCGGATGCCGAAGGCCTTGCGCATCGAATTGGGTGTCGATGCCGGCCGCGCGGACGAGGTTATCGCATTGACCGTCCCCTCACGAAATGCCGCCCAGGCGGTCCGCATGTTGCGGCTGTTGGCGTCCGACATGGATTCAGAACAGGAGCGGGCGCGGAGCGAGGAGCGCATGCACACATTGCTCGGCGCCATCGCCGATCTCGACCGACCTTCCGATCTGGAGGCCGATCTTGAAATAGACAATGCCCTGCTGCGGAAACAGTATCTCGACCAACACAAGACCTTGACCAGCGGACAGGTCCGGGAGGCTTCGGGACTGAAGACCCGGAATCCATCGGAGCCCGCGTCGCGCTGGAAAAGGCAGGGCAAGATCTTCGGCGTACCCGTCGGCAGGTCCGATCGCTATCCGGCGTTCCAGTTTATCGATGGCCGGCCGCGGACTGAAGTCACGGAGATCCTGACCTCGCTTCCCCGGTCCATGTCGCCTTGGCAGATTGCGTTCTGGTTTGCTACGGGGAATGGTTGGATCGAGAATGATGCGGCACCCCAGGATGCCCTTCACGACATGGCTGGCATACTGGCTGCCGCCGCCGATTTGACCGCCGACGACCTGGGTTGAACCGTGGAGTTCTCCATCCCTGTCCCCCCGGCGACACTGACTCCCCTTCCGCCTCTCGAACGGCTGCCGGCCGGCTCACGGTTACACCGAATTCACGGAATCAAATGGCGCAGCGCCCAGTTCAACGCCGGTAACCACCTGTCCCGCTTCGCTCCCATCAGAGATGCCGGAGGTCGCCGCATACCCGTCCTTTACGCCGGCAGGACCTTCGAAGTCGCGGCCTACGAATCACTCTTCCACGCCATGGAACCCGGCCATGGACTCCGTACCTGGCCAGCCGGCGAACTGACCAATCTGGCACATTCCACCCTGGAAACCGGTCGAAACCTCGACTTGGCTCCCCTATTCCAGAGAAATCTCACTGGATGGAACGTCTCCGACCTCGAGATCGTCAAAGCGCCGGCCCGATACTATCCGGACACCGCGCGGTGGGCCGAGGCCGTACATCGTTCAATCATGGATGCTTCCGGGATGGTGTGGATTTCCAACCGCGAGGGCAGCGACCGCTGTTACATCTTCTTCGGAGATCGCGTCGAAGAGGCGGACTTCATCGTCTCCCATCAACGCCAAGGCGACGACGAAAGCCTGCTGGCCGACGTGCGGCGCGCCGCGTCGCACGGTGGGATCACCATAACAATTTGACGAAGTGACGAAGCCCAACGCCCGTTTCACGCGGGCGCTTGGCCCAAGTGCAACAATCGAGCCCCGTGCCGTCCGCCTCCGGGGTTACGGCCCATGCGACGGCCTCACGGGTACCCCGTAGCGGTTCGTCAAAGTCACGCGCCGGTTTCGGTCCAAGACAGGATCGTCCGCTACAGCCCGTAGAGCCGGCGGGCGTTGTCGCTCAGGATCTTGCGCTTGACGTCCGCGGAGATGTCGGTGCGTTCCCGGAAGATCTTGATGGCGTCGACGTCGCTGGAGACGTCGGTGTGCCCGTAGTCGGTGCCGATGACGAGGCCGTCCTCGCCGCTCTCCTGCACGATGTAGGCGAGATCGTCGCTGTTCTCGCAGGTGACGAACATGCCGAACTCCGCCATGGCGTTCTCCGGCCACTCCCGTCCCAGGACCCGGCAACGTTTTTGGACCTCGTGAAGCATCCAGGGCACCCACTGGGCGCTGGCCTCGATGAACCCCCAACGCAAGTCCGGGAACACTTGCGGGATCTCGCTCAGCATGATGTCGCTGAAGGCGCCCACGGTGGGTATCCGGAAACGGTGGAAGTTGGCCGCGTTGGACACCGGATGGCTGCAGAGGTCGTTGAACCAGGGGCTGCCGTTGGCGATATGGATGGCGATGGACATGTCCAGCCGGCCGGCTTCCTCGTAGATGGGGTAGAAGTAGGGGTCCACCAGGAGGCGGTTGCCTTCGTACGGCCGCATCAGCACGGCGCATGCGCCGTGTTCCTTGCCGAAGCGGACTTGGTCCAGCGCATCGGACAGGCTGAGAGTGGGCGCCAGGCACGACCACCGCAGCCGTCCGTCCGACTGGGACCAGATGTCCGCCAGCCACCGGTTCCAGCTTCCGCACAGGGCTACTTCCACCGGGGCGCGGTCGGTGACCTGCTCGATGAACATGGTGTTATGCAGCACCTGGACGTCGACTCCGGTGTCGTCCATGTGCTCCAGCCGGAGCCCCACGTTGCCCAACTCCATGGACTCGTCGGCGTCGGCGAACTTGCGGCCCACCTGCCGCTCACGCTCCCGCAGCGCTTCCTCCGAGAACGCGGGGAAACGGAAACCCTTCACCTTGCCGTCCACTACCCAGAACTGCTGCCGTACGCCCGCCTCCTCCGGCGACGCCAGCGGCACCGGGCGGTACTGGCGTTCCGAGGGATCGAGGTAGTCCCAGGTGCGTTCGCATTCCACCACGTGGGCATCCGAGTCCACGATCAGAGGGTTTCCGTTGGTGTTCGCGGTCATGTCTTTTGCTCCTTCGGACCACAAGAGCGCGGCCCCTACAGCGCGTACAACCGCCGCGCGTTGTCGCTCAGAATCTTCTGCTTGACGTCCTCCGACAGGTCCGTGCGTTCGCGGAACACCCGAATGGCATCCACGTCGCTCGACGTGTCCGTGTGGCCGTAGTCGGTGCCGATGACGAGGCCGTCCTCGCCGGTCTCCCCCACGATGTAGGGCAGGTCGTCGGTGTTCTCGCAGGTCACGAACATATTGAAGGCTTCCATGGGGTTGTCCGGCCAGTCGCGGCCCATGGTCCGGTAGCGGTTGCGGACCTCGTGCAGGATCCACGGCAGCCACTGGGAGCTGGCCTCGATGAAACCCCAGCGGAGTTTCGGGAACATCTCCGGCACCTCGCTGAAGAGGACGTCGGCGAAGCCTCCCACGGTGGGGATGCGGAAACGGTGGAAGGTGGTTCCCAGCCGCAGCGGATGGGTGTAGAGGTCGCTCAGCCAAGCGCTGCCGTTGGCGATGTGCACGGCGATGGACATGTCCAGGCGGCAGGCTTCCTCGAAGATGGGATAGAAATACGGGTCCACCAGCATCCGGTTGTTCTCGAACGGCCGCATCAGCACCGCGCAGGCGCCGTGCTCCCTGGAGAAGCGGATCTGGTCGAGAGCATCGGACATGCTCAGGGTGGGGGCGAGACACGACCAGCGCAGCCGCCCGTCCGACTGCGACCAGATGTCCGCGAGCCAGCGGTTCCAGCTCCCGCACAGCGCCACCTCCACCGGCGCCCGGTCGGTCACCTGCTCGATGAACATGGTGTTGTGCAGCACCTGGACGTCCACGCCGGTGGCGTCCATGTGCTCCAGCCGGAGCCCCACGTTGCCCAGCTCCCGGGCCTCCTTGGCCTCGGCGAACTTGCGGCCCACCTGCTCCTGGCGCCGCCGCAGCTCCTCCTCGGAGAACGCGGGGAAGCGGAAGCCGCGCACCTTGCCGTCCACCAGCCAGAACTGGAGGGCGGCGCCGTCCTCCTCCGGGGACGCCAGCGGCACCGGCCTGAACTGCTTCTCCGAGCCCTCCAGGTAGTCCCAGGTGCGGTCGCACTCCACCACGTGGGCGTCGGAGTCCACGATCAACGGCGTTCCGTTGGTATCTGCGCTCATGGCCTGCTCCTTCGGGGTCCGCGGACCCGTGTTCCGGCGGGCTCGGTTGGCCCGCACCGGTTCCTTGCAATCCTTCTACCGCTAAACCCTTTTACTGCAACTCGGCGAAAAAGTCGTTGCCTTTGTCATCCACGATGATGAAGGCCGGGAAGTTCTCCACGTCGATCTTCCACACCGCCTCCATGCCCAGCTCGGGATAGTCCAGCACCTCCACGCGCTTGATGTTGTCCTTGGCCAGCACCGCCGCGGGACCGCCGATGGAGCCCAGGTAGAATCCGCCGTGCTTCTTGCACGCCTCGGTGACCTGGCGCGAGCGGTTGCCCTTGGCCAGCGAGATCAGGCTGCCGCCGTGGGACTGGAACAGGTCCACGTAGGAGTCCATGCGCCCGGCGGTGGTGGGGCCAAAGGAGCCCGAGGCGTAGCCTTCGGGGGTCTTGGCCGGCCCGGCGTAATAGACCACGTGGTCCTTGAAATAGTCCGGCAGGGGCTCGCCCGCGTCGAGCCGCTCCTTGAGCCGGGCGTGGGCCAGGTCGCGGGCCACCACGATGGTGCCGTTGAGCGACAGCCGCGTCTTCACCGGATGCTGCGACAGCGTGGCGCGGATCTCGTCCATGGGGCGGCCGAGGTCGACGCTCACCACGCTGTCCGCGTCATCCTCTTCCACGAAGTCCGGCAGGTACTTGGCCGGGTCGGTCTCCAGCCGTTCCAGGAACACCCCGTCCCGGGTGATCCTGGCCTTGGCCTGGCGGTCCGCGGAACAGGACACGCCGATGCCCACCGGGCACGAGGCGCCGTGCCGCGGCAGGCGGATGACCCGCACCTCGTGGGTGAAGTACTTGCCGCCGAACTGCGCGCCTACGCCCATCTCGTGGCTGATGGCCTGCACCCTGGCTTCCAGCTCCAGGTCCCGGAACGCCCGGCCGTACTCGTTGCCGCTGGTGGGAAGGCTGTCCAGGTAGCGGGTGCTCGCCAGCTTCACGGTCTTGAGGTTGAACTCCGCGGACATGCCGCCCACCACGATGGCCAGGTAGTAGGGCGGACACGCCGCGGTGCCGATGGTCTTGATCTGCTTCTCCAGAAACTCCACCAAGGAGGCCTCGTTCAAGAGCGCCGGGGTCTGCTGGTAAAGGAACGACTTGTTGGCCGAGCCGCCGCCCTTGGTGATGAACAGAAGCTCGTAGGCGTCGCCGGGCGTGGCGTACAACTCCACCTGCGCCGGCAGGTTGGTGCGCGTGTTCTGCTCCTCGTACATGCTCAGGGGCGCGAGCTGCGAGTAGCGCAGGTTGGTGTTGGTGTAGACGTCGTAGACGCCGGCGGAAAAGGCCTCGTCGTCGTTGGCGCCGGTGAAGACGTTCTCGCCCTTCTTGCCGATGACGATGGCGGTGCCCGTGTCCTGGCACGCCGGCAGCACGCCGCCGGCCGATATGTTGGCGTTCTTGAGCTGCTGAAGGGCCACGAAGCGGTCGTTCTTCGACGCCTCGGGATCGTCGAGGATGGCCCGCAGCTTGGCCAGGTGGCTCGGGCGGAACAGGTGGGAGATGTCGCGGATGGCCTCGGCCGTGAGCTTCCGCAGCACCGCGGGGTCCACCTTGAGGATGGTGCGGCCGTCCACCTCGATCTCGGACACGCCCTCCTTGCCCAGGCTGCGGTACTCGGTGGTGTCCTGGCCGAGCTCGAAGATGGGTTGAAACCTGTATTCCGACATGAAGCGGGGTCTCCTTTTCGGACGCCCTTCCCCCTCCACCGCCACCCCTGGATTCCCGCTTTCGCGGGAATGACGGAAGAGAGGCCGGGTGCGGCGGCGGTCGCGGCGGGGTACGTGTGGCGGGTCCGGAGTGTCCTTGTATTCCTGGACAGGATTATACCCAAACCCTTGACGCCAACGCAAAGTCGCGTAAGATTCGTTCAGCGTTGCCGCCGGACCGTTGACGACCTCTTTGACATCCCTTGGTCGACATCCGTTTCCGGCGGCACGGAGAATAAGCTTCAAGGAGTTCCCCATCTCATGAGCATACGCGGCAACACGGCGATCGTCGGCATCGGCGAAACCCCGGTGGACCGTCTGGGACGGCGCCCGGGCGAGCGCCGCCGGACCATACCGGAATATCTGACCTGGGCGGCGCGTCTGGCCATGGAGGACGCCGGACTCACACGCAAGGACTTCGACGGCCAGGGGCTGGCGGCCATCTACACCACCAACTACCTGCAACCCTTCTGGCCGGAGGAGACGGCGTCGATCCTGGGCATCACGCCGGCGCTGTCCATGGCCAACGCCAACGGCGGCGCCGCCACGGTGTCGGCGCTGGGGCAGGCGGCGGCCGCCATCCAGGCCGGGTTGGTGGAGCGGGTCCTGTGCGTGGCCGCTTCGTGCACGTTCGTGGAAAACCATAACGGGGCGGAGCCGCGCGACGTGCGGGACTTCGAGGTGCCCTACGGCCTCATGGGCGCCAACAGCGGCATCGCCCTGGTGATGCGGCGGCACATGCACGAGTACGGCACCACCCTGGACGCTTTGGGGAATATCGCGGTCA
>JAPPNE010000051.1 GCA_028818775.1 Deltaproteobacteria bacterium
CAACGAAAAATCCTCCGCATATTATGCTGCGAATTAACCAGACACCACACTAGCAACGTCGCGTTCGTCACACTTGTGCAAGCAGACTGGTACGGCCTCGCCACGGCGACGTCATCGTGATCCGGGTTCGGACGAGTTCCGCGCCCAGCCCCACCAGCGCTTGAGGCAGTCGTTGGCGAGGCGGTCGGGCAGTCGGGCGGCGACGGGGGTGGTGCAGGCGCGCAGCACCAGTTCGGACTCGGTGAGGACGGGGCGTTCGTCGAGGTAGCCGGTGTCGGCCAGGTAGCGCCGCAGCCGTTCGACGCTCGTCTGGCGGAAACCGCGCAACCGCGGGTCCCGGGTTTCGTGGAGGGCGGCGAGGAGCCTCACGGGATCGCCGTCCAGCTCCCGCGCGATGTCCACCACGTCCTCCAGGTAGCGGTCGGTCAGGACGCCGCTCTCTTCCAGCGCGCCACGGTCGACGGGCCGGTTCCTTCCCTGCGTCCACAACTCGTAAAAGACCTCTAGCAGCTCCAGCCGCGCGGTGATCTCCGCGGGAGTGATGGAACGGGACCCCAGACTCTCGGCGAGGGGCGTGCCGCGAACCGTCCGCCACTGTCCCGCCCGCTCGACGCCGTTCGACAGGAAATCGTGCAGCAGGTCCAAGTCGTCCCACAGCACATAGTAGAAATGTTGATCCGTGCAGCCGAGCTCCGGACGGAACTCCGGCACGGCGAGCGCCGCGCCGTACTCCTCGAGGGAAAGCTGCTCGGGCGCCGGAACCGCCGGTCCCGGATCGACGCGGAGCGCATCCGCTCCGCTCACGCTCGCGGTCTGCGTTCGTATCCGGCCCAGGTCGATGGCCGAGGCAATGCAACAATCCTCCTTGCCGAGGGCGTCCCGGATGCGGTCGACGTCCAGAGGGTCGCTGGTGAGATAGAAGATCTGGCGATCCTGTTCCCTGGCCACGCGCCCGAGACCGCGCACGATGGCCTCGAACCGCTGAGGGTCGCTCTGGTCCAGCGCTTCATCGAGAAACAGCGGCAGGACCTTTCCCTGCTCCACCTCCCCGGCGTACGCGATGCGCGCCGCCAACAGCAATTGGGCGCGCGTGCCGTCCGACAGCTCATCCAGTTCCCGCGCTTCCCCGCTGCGCGCTTCGCGCGCGAACAGCCGGGGAGTCTCGCCGCCCTTGTCCAGCTCCAGTTGGAAATGATGGTGAGTGAATTCGGAGAAGTGGTTGCGGGCGCGTTCGAAGACGCGCGGCAACCGGTTGTGCTCGTACTCCGCTTCGACCGCGTGGATGAAGAATCGCCCCGCCTTCGCGAACAGCGCCCGGTCGCGGAGGTCCCGCAACCCGGCGCGGGCGGCTTCACGGGCGGCGAGGAGTTCGCGCATCCCGTTGCCGCGCCTGGCCGCGTTCATCTCGAAGGTGATCTCGGCGATCTCGGTCCGCAACTCGCTCGCGCTCGACTCCTGTTCCGATAGTTCCTCCTTGATCTCATCAAGGGTCGGCTCGTCGCAATCGGCCAGGGCGGATTCCCCGGCCTTGTCGAGCTCCGCGCGGTCGAGGCCGATCTGGCCCTCAAGGCGAGTCCTCTCCCCCACCAGGTCGTGATAACGCTGCAACGAGCCGAGAAGCGTCAGGAGGCCGTCGAAATCACCTTCGTTCAAGGAAGCCTCGGAGTAGATTCGCCGGATGACGGCGAGGGCCGCTTCCAGGTTGGCGGCATTCTCGTCGAGTTGAACGGCCACGTTGCGTTCCTCGGAGATGGCGTTCTCCAAACGCGTGTTGCGGTCCGCAAGGTCGTGGATACGCGCCCCGGCCGTGGCGGCGTCTCCGGGCGCCGGCTCCCCATACTGCTCCAGGACCGCAGCCAGTTCCGCCAGGAGGCCCGCGTGCTGTCGTTCAAGGCCTTCCACCTTGCCAGCCGCGGCTTCGTCCCGGGCACGGGCCTGGCGGAGCTGGTCCAGGGCGCGGGCAAAGTCCACGAGCTCCGCGTCGTGTGGAAGCGCATCCATGCCCAGCCTGCCCCGCAGTTCCTCCCGGCGGGCCGCGAGGTCGGCCTCCTGTCCGGACAAACCCTCCAGCTCGGTTTCGAGGGCCTGCCGTTCCACGTCGCGGTCACGCGCCCGCTGCAACCAGGACTCGGTCGCCGCAGCCTGGCGTTCCAGTTGACGCGCGAGCGCCGCCACGGACGAAAGCTCCCACTTGTCGGGGCCGTCGACGGCCGATCTTTCGAATGCCTCCCGCGCGGCCTTTCTGGCGGCCTTGGAGCGCGCCTGATCGCCCATCAGGAGCACGGACAATGCCGCTCCGACGCCGAGCCCCAGAAGCAGTGCGGCAAGGGAAACGGACCCGGAGGGCAGGCCCGGGCCGAGATCGCCGAGGAGGGAGCCGATGAAGTCGGCGCCGGGATCGGCCAGGGCGACCAGTCCGACGCCGGCCAGCACCAGCGCGAGAGCAAGCAGAAACCAGGGCCAACGGTCGCGAACCCGGCGGACAAGACCGTCCGGTTCGGGCACGCGCAGCCACGAATGCAGGGCCTCCATTGCGTCCCGGTACGTCGCGAGTCGTTGCTCGGCGCCTTCCGGTACATCGATACGCTCGATGAGACGCAGCCGTTCCCGAATGGCGGCCGCGCGGGTGCCGTGGGCCTGGCTGGAACGCAGGAAGTCGAACAGCTCCCGGTGTTCGGACAGCGTGAACGATGCCTTGTCGACGTCCGCGCCGCCGATGGCCGACAAGGCCGAAACAAGCTCTTTCCGGGTGGCCCCGCGTTCGCCGCGCGCCGCATCGAGATCCTGTTCGACACGGCGCAACTCTTCCGCCTTCCGGCGCCACACCGTCAGCTCGGCCCGTTCGATGGGACCGTCGAGCGCGGTCTCCCGCCGGGTCTCGCGCGCCCGGTGCAAGCCCTGTTCCAGGGAACGCACCCGCTCGGTGAGCGTGTCCGCCTGGTCCTGGTACCGCCGGACCTCGTCGGCCTCCTTGCCGGTGAACCTGGCCAGCGGCTCGGGCAAGGCCGCGATCTGCTCCATGACGCGGGCCAGTTCCTTTCGGCGGCGCGTGAGCCCGACGGCGCGCTCCACGAAAGCGCGCCGTCGGGCGGCGGCTTCCGATTCCGCGAGGAGGCTCTTCAACCTTCCGAGCTGATCCGCGCGCCGCTGGAGGCCGGCCTGCCGTACCAACGCCTTCTCCACCTCTTCCGAGGCCCTGTTGAAGCTGTCGCGTTGGCGCCGGCCGCGGTTCGCGGCGGGGAAGAGGTCGGCGGCAATCTCGTCCAGGTCGAATCCGCCGGACATCTGGCGCCGTATCTCCAACGCGATGTCGGCGGCGCCGTCCCGGGACGGTTCGATCAGGTCCCGCAGGCGCAGAAAGAAGCAACGCTCATGGTGCGACGAGGGAAGACCCGGAGAAACGCTGCCCGTGCCGTTGCGCTGCCAAGCAACGCGCGTTCCGTCGCGGTGTCCCCACCACGATTCACCGTCCCACTCGAACTCTCCGGTTACCGACGTGAGCGGAGAAGGATGGCGGTCTTCCCAGTACAGCCCTTCCACGGCACGACAGATGCTCGACTTGCCGATTCCGTTGGGTCCGAATACGACGTGGAAGCCCGCCCCGGCCGCTTCGATCTCGAAGGGCTGGCTGATGCCCCGAAGCCGATTGATGGCCAGCCGCTTCAGTTTCACGTCGAACCGCCTTGCCCGCGGCCGGCGATCATGGCGTTGAGAACCGCCCTTCCCGCCCGCAGGAGCACCTCGCGCAGGGCATCGTCCGACAGGGGGTCCGCGGCATGGCGGTGTTCCTGAACGGGCTGCCAGACCAACTCGCGAGCGGTTCCGTCCATCTCCGCGCGCGCCTCCGCGAGGAGCTTCCTCGACCCGTCATCGTCGCGCCCGAGCATCAGGAGCCGCTGCGCCACCAGGGCGGCGGGATCGTCTCCCGAAGCAATGGCCTCCAGGTCCAACGGCGGCGCCATGGCGTCGACGACTTCGCAGAGAAACACGCCGGTGCCGTCGACCACCCGGCCCATGGAGTGCCACGCTTCGCCCTCGATCCAGCGCCGCAGTCCGTCGTAACAGCCGGCCGTCCCGGTGAGGTGCACACGCAAACCAATGGCCCGAGGGAGGAAGCCCACTTCCCCGAGCCGGCGCACGAGGCTCTCGGCCTCGCTCATCAAACGGTCGTGCACGTCGTCGACATGCTCGAGCCCGTCCACCGGCACCGTCACGCGCTCCCATCGCAGGGGCGCCAGGGGAATCTGCCTGCAAGCGATGTCGCCCTCGCGGGACACCTCGAGGAGCCACGGGCCGTGAGGACCCGTCTCCGACAAGTCGAGGCCCACGAGCGAACCGAGGTAACCGCACGGGCGGGTCCCGGTGGCGGACAGTCCCTCGATCGAGGGCTTGTGGATGTGCCCCAGAAGCCAGGCGCCGTAGCCGGTATCGTCCAGCTCCGACTGCCGGACGGGTGCGTAGTATCCGCCGGACGCGTCCAGGTCCGCGTGCAGCAGACCGATCCTGGGAACCGGCGGCGAGGGCGGCGCCGGCGGCTGTTTCAGAAGTTCCGCCACCGGGCTATGGCGCACGCGCGCTTCACCGAAGGACCAGCCCACCACCTGAACAACGGGGGATCGGTCCTTCGGTATCGTCCGCGCCTCCCAGCGGCCGCCGGCGCCGAGCAAGGCGAAACCGTCGATCAAGGCCGCGAGGCGCGGCAAGGCCTCGACGTCGTGGTTGCCGGCAACGGCGATGACCTCGATCCCGGCGTCGACCAGCCGCCGAACGCTTTCCTCCAGCGGCGCCATGGCCTCGAATCTCGCGTTGGTGCTCTCCACGACGTCGCCGGCGAAGAGCACGGCGTCGACGCGCTCCTCCACCGCCCAATCCACGCAACGCGCAAGCGCGGACTCGGGCGTCAACTCACGCGGCTCGACGCCGCGATCCGCCATCCCCTCGGGCACTCCCGAACAGGCGGCGCCCAGGTGCACGTCACCGATCGCGAGAATGGAAACGCGTTCCGTCATTCAATCAATTCCAGCCTGGTCGATTCGCCAAAGCACGTTTCGCGGCGCATCCGTCCTTGATCCATCCAACAAACTTCCTGTATTTTCGGGGAGAAGCGTGTCGCTGGGCCGTGACGGGCACCCTTCGAGGCAGTTTACTGCAATTCGCGGACTTGTGCACCGAGACGGCACCCACGCGGCGTAGCAAGGCGATGATGCGGCATGAACGGACAAGCGATGGCATGAACCGTGGCACGGAAAACGGCAGGTTCCGCCACTTGGTGGATGACCGGGTCGACGAGGGAGTCTATCGCGTCGACCGGGCGGTCTATACCGACGAGGCGGTCTTCGAGGCGGAGATCGAGCGCATCTTCGAGGGCGGCTGGGTCTTCCTCTGCCACGAGAGCCAGGTGGAGAAGCCGGGCGACTATTGGGCGACGGAAATCGGCCGCCAGCCGGTCTACGTCATGCGCCAGACGGACGGATCGCTGGGCTGCTACATCAATTCCTGCTCCCACCGGGGCGCGGTGCTGACCCCGCTCAAGCAGGGAAACGTGAATGTGCTCACCTGCCGTTTCCACGGCTGGGTGTACGACCGCGGCGGCCGCTGCATCAGCATCAAGAACGAGGAGTTGGGCTACGCCGCCGAGGAACGGTCGGGCGGACGCTTCGACCTCCGCCGGATCGGCGCCCTCGACTCCTACAAGGGGTTCGTGTTCGGGAGCCTGAGGAGCGACGTGCCCGCGCTCCCGGACCACCTGGCGGCCGCGGCGCGCTGGATCGACCTCCTGGCCGACCAGGCGCGAGACGGGCTGGAGGTCGTGCCGGGCTCTTCCACCTACGTGGTCCACGGCAACTGGAAGCTCCAGTCCGAGAACAGCGTCGACGGCTACCACGTGACCACCCTCCACAGCGTGTTCGCCGCCACCACGGCCCAGCGCGAAGCCCGGGACGCCACCGCCGGGATGGGACGGACCGAGTCCGGGCGCATCCGGGGCAAGGTTCCCAGCGGCACCTACGACCTCGGCAACGGCCACATGGGGCTGTGGGCGCAACACATCACTCCGCACGTCCGCCCGATCTACGAGGCGCGGGCGTGGCTCGAAGAGAAACTCAAGCCGGCGGAGGCCGACTGGATCCTCAACCGCGGCCGCAACCTCCACGTGTTTCCCAACGTCATGCTGATGGACAACCCGTCGACGCAGATCCGTCTGGTGAAACCCATCTCCCCCGCCTTGACCGAGGTCTCGGTCTACTGCGTCGCGCCCAGGGGAGAGAGCCCGGCGGCGCGGGCGGCGCGCCTGAGGAAGTTCGAGGACTTCTACCTGACAGCCGGGATGGCGACGTCGGACGACGCCGCCGCGCTCGAAGCCGTCCAGGACGGCTCTACGGGACCGCCGAGCCAGTGGAACGACATGACCCGCGGCCTGGACGCCCTGGTCGCCGGCCCCGACCAAGGCGCCCGTGACCTGGGCTTCGAGCCGGTGGCGTCGTGCCCCGACTGGGAACACGAGGGAATGTTCCTCGGTTTCTACCGCGCATGGCTGGACCGGCTGGAGAACGGGACCGGGCGCTAGTGTCCTGTCCGGTTGATTCGCATGATAATATGCGGAGGATTTTTCGTCGTCGGCAAGGCGCGATGACGAGCAGTGGCGGGCACCACGCGAGGAAGAGCAACGCAGCCGACGGCGAAAAAGACCCGCAGATTATCGTGCGAATTAACCGGACAGGACACTAGATGAGCACGGACGGCATCGACGCCGGGCTGGAGCGCGAGGTCGCGGCGCTGATCAACCGCGAAGCCATGCTGCTGGACCGGCGCCGCTGGAACGAGTGGCTCGACCTCTACGCCGAGGATGCCGTGTACTGGGCTCCGGCCTGGGCCAGCGAGGAAGAGACCACCTCCGATCCCGAGACCCAGCTCAACCTGCTCTATCTCAAGGACCGCGGCCGGCTGGAAGACCGCGTGTTCCGCATCGAGTCGCGCCAGTCCTGGGCCTCGCTTCCACTCGACCGCACGGTGCACGTCATCGGCAACGTGCTGGTGGAGCGCGCGGAGGAGGACGAGGTCGAGGCCACCGCCAACTGCATCGTGCACGTCTACGGCAAGAAAGGGGCACAGACCCGCGGCAGCCGCTACGACTTCGCGTTCAAGCGGATCGACGGCGCGCTCAAGATCGCGCGCAAGAAGATCACCTTCATCGACGACCGGCTCGAAGGGCCGGTGGACATCTACCACCTGTAGAGAACCCCTTGCTGAGCCTTCAGAAGATCGCTCCCGAGGTGGGCGGTATCGCGGTCCGCGAGATGGCGCCGCGCGATCCCGGTCCCGGCGAGATATTGATCCGGGTCGGCGCCGCCGGAGTCTGCGGCACCGACATGCAGATCTACAACTGGGCGCCGCGCATGGCGCGCCGGATGGTGCTGCCGCGGGTCCTGGGCCACGAAGTCTCGGGCACGGTCGAAGCCGCCGGGCTTGGGGTCGAGGGGCTCGCGGCCGGCGACCGGGTGAGCCTCGAAAGCCACATATTCTGCGGGAGTTGCCGCTCCTGCCGGCTCGGACGCGCCCATCTTTGCGAGAACACCCGCTACCCCGGCATCGACATCGACGGCGCCTTCGCCGAGTACGTGACGGTGCCTGCTTCTATTGCATGGGTGAACCCGCCCGGCCTTCCGCACGAGACCGCGGCCATGCTGGAGCCCTTCGGCATCGCCGTCCACGCCTGTCTCGCGGGCACCGGCGTTTCGGGGCTGTCCGTGCTGGTGAACGGTTGCGGACCCATCGGACTCATGGCGGTGGCGGCGGCGCGCGCCTTGGGCGCCGCCAGGGTCATCGCCTGCGACATCAACCCGCTTCGTCTCCGCGCCGCCGAGACCATGGGCGCCGACCGCGCGGTGGATGCCGGCAAGGAAGAGCTGGCGAACGTGGTGGGCGACATGACCGGCGGAGCGGGCGTCGACGTGGGGATGGAGCTGTCGGGCAGCGAAGCCGGATTCAACGCCGTCTTCGCCTCCCTCGCCAAGGGCGGCGACTTCCGGCTGGTGGGCGCGCCGCCGTCGGCCATCCCTGTCGACTTCACCTACTGGCTGCTCAAATGCCCCGTGCTGCACAACATCCACGGCCGCCTGATCTGGCAGACCTGGCAGCGCGCCACCGAGTTGCTGGCGGCGGGCGCCGTCGATCTTGCGCCGGTGCGCAGCCATGTGCTGCCCCTCTCCGAGGCACCGCGCGGATTCGAGCTCATCCGGGACGGGGAAGCGTTGAAACCCGTGCTCGTACCTGACTCCTAGGCTCCTGTCCGGTACACTTGTGAAGGTGTCGCGGAGCGGCTGCGGAGAACAACCAACACGATCTCCGCGGGATACCCGGAGATTGACGCTTGCCATGACGGAGCTGGTTCTGAACGGATTCAACGGGTTGCGCGCGGGGTTCCGGGGCGTGGCGTCGGTCTGGGGTCTCATGCTCGCAGTTCCGCTCGCGGTGGCGACGCTCGACATCGCCAGGCTGACGGACATCCTGCGGATCGCAGCGACGGCGTTCGCGGGAACGGTGCCCTACATCGCCGCGGCCGTCCTGCTCATCGCGTACCTCAAGGCGACGGGAGCCACGGCCCTCGTGGCGCGCGCCTTCGAGGGACGCGAGACGCGCATGATCGTTCTGGCGGCACTTGTCGGCGGTCTCGCCCCCTTTTGCTCCTGCGAGGTCATCCCCTTCATCGCCGGCCTGCTGGCGGTGGGCGCGCCCCTCTCCGCCATCATGGCCTTCTGGCTGTCCTCCCCCGTCATCGACCCTCCCGCCGCGCTCATTACCGCCGCCGCCTTGGGCTGGGACTTCGCGCTGGGGAAGGCGGCCGCGGCCGTCGCCATCGGGCTCTTCGGCGGCTTCGGTGTACGTTTCCTCGTCCGACGCCATGCGTTCGCCGCCCCTCTGCGGGCGGACGCGGCCGGCGGTTGCGGCGCCTGCGGCGCCACCCTCGAGACGGGCGCGATTCTCTGGCAATTCTGGCGCGAGCCGTTGCGGGCGGGCACTTTCCGTTCCGAAGCGCTGGAGAACACGCGCTTCCTGGTCAAGTGGCTGGTGTTTGCCTACCTGATCCAGGCCCTGCTCGTCACCTACGTGCCGGCCGCGTTGATCGCGGGCCTCGTCGGCGGTACGGGTGCCGGCCCGATCGTGATGGGCGCCTTGGTGGGCGCGCCCGCCTACCTCAACGGCTACGCCGCGCCCGCCCTCGTCGCCGGCCTCATGGAGCAAGGCATGAGCGTCGGCGCGGCCATGGCCTTCATGGTGGCCGGCGCGGTGAGCAGCGTCCCCGCCATGGTGGCGGTGTGGTCGCTGGTAAGATGGCAGGTGTTCGCCGCCTATGTGGGATTCGGCGTGGTGGGCGCGATTGTGAGCGGTGTGGTGTTCGGGGCGTTTGTGGGGTGAACGTTACGTCGCTACGGCGTATCCAGTTCAGCGCCGATTGGCCCTTGCCTCAAGATCCGCGCAGCGCTCGATGAGCGCGTCGAACGGTTCGGCATCGCCCAACAGCATGCCGTCGGAAACCATCCTGTCGTAGTCCTCGGCGAGCGCGGATGCGGAGAATAACGCCCCTTATCTCCGCAAGATTAGCGGAGATAAGTTAAGTTTGCGGGCTCGAAATCATCGAGACCAATCCTGGAGTTGACGCGTTGTGCGCCGGGGGCGGCGGCGAACCATGCCTCAGCGGCGCGAAATCCGTCTTTCAGTTTCCCCGGGACAGCGTCCAGATAAGGTGGCATCTCGGACGCTCTGTACAACCCGCCCAGAGAGGGAGGCGGCATCCTCCTCTTTTGCAAGGCCTGCCGCGTGACCTTAAGCCGCGCGGCGACATCCGCCAAGCTGACCAGATCCGGCTTGACCTCCCGAAGCCTCGTCCCCTGGGGAAGGCCCTTCAAGACCTGCTTCACCGTCTCGGAAATCACCGCCTCCGGATCCTCCCCCGCACGCGTAAACCCCAATCCGATGAGCCCCGACGCACCAAGGCCAACGACCGCGTCATCGCACCCCACCTCGTAGAGGGCATCGAGAATGGCTCCCTCGTCCGCCCCCTCGGGCAGCGCTAACACCAGATCGAACTCGAACGCCTTCTCAGTCATGGTCGCTGTCTCCCTTCACCACGCAGCCGTCCGCCTTTCTGAGCAATTCGCGTGCATGAGCACGTGGGCTGCGCGGTGTACTCCAGATCGACATCCGACAGAACACGCCAGAACGACAGGCATCTCCCGCATTCGCGGGACAGAGCACGTAACCCCAAGCATGTGCGCTGTGTCCCTTCGCTTCCTTAACGGTCCATCCCGTAGCTTCCAGCGCCTTGAGCGCGGCCTCGACCTCCTTGCTCGGATGCCTTTTTCTTTCCACAGATATTCCTTTTCAATGTAAGTTGTCAAACGACAACGCAAACCACGAGCGTCCCCACCATTGCGAACAGTTTCTTCGGCTCATCCGGCCGAATCTTGAGAGAAGGCGATCCCGCGGGCGGGCGAGTGGCGCAGGCCTCGCGCGCCATCTCCTTCGTGGCAAGCTGGCTGCCGCCGTGCTGGCCACGGTTCGCCGGGCCTCCTGGCTGCTAGGGCATATTCCCGGCGCCCTCCATGCCCGGCACCGCGCCTACACGGGCCGGGCCGGCATGGCGGTGAGCCGTGAGCGCTTCCAGGAATTCGCGCGCGGGCTCGGGATCGACAGCGACTCCACGGTCGTCGTCTATGACGAAGCCTACGCCGCCGCGCGCCTTTGGTGGCTCTTCCGTCTCTACGGGAAATCCGATGTCCGGGTCCTCGACGGCGGCCTGACTGCCTGGAAAGAGGCAGGATACGACTTTGATCGCGGTCGCGGACGCTCGACCCCAAGGACCGGGGATTTCGTCGCGGCTCCCGCCGTGGCGGGCTGGACGGCCGACATGGCCGAAGTCCACCAATCCCGCTCGGACGGGGGAACTCACGTCTGGGACGCTCGCGATGTGAAGGAATGGGACGGGTCGGTGCGGATCGGCGGCCTGCCGCCCGGGCGCATCGGCTGGGCTCGCTTCATCGGTTGGCGGGCATTCCGCAAGGTGGACGAAGGCCGGCCGTCGGAGTTCCGGACCGCCGCCGAGATCGACGCGCTGCTACAGCGTGCCAGCTTCGAACCTGGGCACGATCACATCTTCTATTGCCACTCCGGCGTCCGCGCCGCTACGCCGTTCTTCGCGCTCTACCTGATGGGCTTCCCGGTTGAGGGATTGCACCTATACGATAGCTCTTGGATGGAGTGGAGCCAGCGATCGGCGGCAGACTAGGCCGTTTTCCGTAATTGCGCGGGCTGTTTGTGGCGCTCGATACTATTTCGGGACGGCTTTCGGCAAGTCAATTCCACGTCTTCAACTCCGGATAAACCTCCGTCGCAAACAGCTCCATGCTCCGCTTGGTTTCCTCATGCGTCATGAAGCCCGCCTGGTTCATCATGAGCAGGTGCCCCACGCCGCAGCGGTCGTGGAGGTACTTGACCTTCTCGATGACCTTCTTGGGGGTGCCGGCGATGATGACGCCCTGGTTGATGAGGTCTTCGTAGGTGCGGTTGTAGCGGGCGTTGCCCTTGGGGTCGAAGAAGCGGGTGAGGCCCTGGGGGGGCACGAATCCGGGCGGGGCGAAGAAGCCCACGGGGCGGCGCTTGTTGAGGTACCAGAGGAGTTTGCGGCCGCCCTCCTCGGCCTTCTGGTCGGTCTCGCCGGTGAAGGTCAGGGCGCAGTAGGCAAACCTATCGGAGCCGGGCTCGGGGTAGTTCATCTCCTCGCAGCGCTTGCGGTAGGCGCCGAAGAGGGCTTCGGTCTGTTCGTAGGAGGTCAGCACGGTGGCCAGGGTGTAGTGGTGGTCCGCCACCCAGGGGACTGCCGCCGGCTGGCTGCCGGTGATCCAGATGGGGGGATGGGGCTGCTGGTAGGGCCGCGGCCACGGGTTGACGTAGCGGTAGTGGTAGTGCTTGCCCTCCCAGTTGAACACGTCCTGGGTCTTCCACGCCTTGATGATGAGGTCGTGGGCCTCCTGCATCCGTTCCCGGGTGTCGGCGGGGTTGGTGTTGGCGGGATGGATCTCGGTTCCGACGCCGCGGACGAAGCCGGCGATGAGGCGGCCGCCGGAGATGACGTCCAGCATGGCGGCGTCCTCGGCCACCTGGATGGGGCTCCGGTGCGCCAGCGGGAAGCCCAGCACCAGGATCCTGGCTCGCTTGGTGCGCCGCACCAGGGTGCCGGCGGTGATGGAGACGTTGGCCGCCATGCAGGTGGCGGTAGCGTGGTGCTCGTTGAGCATGATCTCCAGGCCCAACTCGTCGGCGTACTCGTATTCGTCGAGGTAGCGGTTGTAGAGATCGTGGGCGATCTTGGGGTCGCAGTAGCGGCTGGGCAGGGTCACGCGCATGGCCCCGTAGGTTTCCTCCGCGTCGTCCGGCAGGAAGGGATAGGGCATCTCGGTGAAATGGTAGGCCAGCATTGTCCTGGTCCTCCTCTACGGGATACGGCGTCCTGAGCGTAGCGCAGCGAAGTCGAAGGACGCCAACTTACTCACTCTCCAGGAACTTCGTCACCGCCCAGGCCAGGGCCTTGGGCTGCTCCCACTGCGGGTAGTGGCCGGCGTTGGGTATGGCCGTGAAGCCCGCGCCGGGAATGGCCTGCTGGAGCGCGCGGCCGTAGTCCGGGGTCACCACCCGGTCGCTCTCGCCCCAGAACAGGTGGGCGGGGACCCGTACCCGGGCCAGCCGCCGCAAGAGCTTGGGGTTGTACATGAAGGGACGCCAGGCGAACTTCAGCACCGACTGGCGGTTGCGCAACAGCGTCAGCAGCTCTTCGCCTTCCACGCCTTCCATGCCCGGCCACCGGAGCGCCTTGGCGGCCGCCGGGTCGTGCCATGCCAACTCGGCGATTTCCTGGACCGTGTAGACATAGACGTCCTGCACGTCGCGCACGGTGGGAGTTGAAACCTTGATGCCCACCGAATCGATCAACGCCAGGCGCCGGATCTGCTGGTGCGCGCGCACCGCCATCTCGGCCGCCACCCAGCCGCCGAAGCCATGGCCGATGACGTTCACCGGACCCGCGTCAAGACCCTCGAGCAGGTCGAGCCCCAGGAAGGCCAGGTCTTCCATGGTATCGGCCCAGCCGGGCAGTTCCGACCGGTTCACCCCGGGCAGGGACGGCGCCACGGCCTGGAAACGCCCGGCCAGCGCGTCGTCGAACGGCGGCACCGGCGTTTCGAGCTGGTCGCCGTAAAGGATCACCACCGGAGCGCCTTCCCCGCGCCGGCGCACGCCCAGCTTGACGCCATCGACCTCCATGGTCTCGGAAACCCACGTCATGAACCCTGCGCCTCCCCCGCGTGCCCCTGTGCATCGCCCGCGTGCCGCTTGATGAAATCGATGGCCAAGGCGTTGAACTCCTCGGGGTGCTCCGCGTGGGAACAGTGTCGCGAGTTTTCGAACACCTTGACTTCGGATCCGGGTATCTCGGCCTGGAGGTCGGTGGCGTAGGTGGGGAACCGCAGCGGGTCCTGGGCGCCGGCTACAATCAGCACCGGGCAGCGGATCTTGCCGTAGTCGGGCCGCACGGGACGGAAGCCGCGAGGCTGTCCCGAGGGCGCCAGGCGCGCGGCCGCGCACGCCTCCCACACCCCCGGCTCCAGGCTCGCCTGCCAGCGCTCCTCCACCACGTCGTCGGCCCACCAGCGCTCATCGTAGAAGCACACGCGCAGGATGTCGCGCATCTGCTCGCGCTCGCCGGTGTAACCGGTGAGTATCTTGCGTTCGTCGTTGTCGGGCGCCTTGCCGCCACCGCTCACGGCAATGACCGAGGCCACGTCGAAGCGCGGGTCCGTTGCCATCTGCAGGCAGAAGCCGCCGCCGAAGGAGTTGCCGATGAGGTGCACCGGGCCGAGGCACATGGTGCGAAGGAACCCGTCGACGTGCTTGAGCCGGAAACCCACGGCATCGCTGAAGTTGTACACCAGGTCGGTGCGGCCGAAACCGGCCAGGTCCGGCGCGTAGACGTGGAAGTGCTCGCCGAGCTGCGCGATGTTGTAACGCCAACTGAACTCGGCCCGGCCGCCGAACTCACCGCTGTGGATCAGCACGACGGTGGCGCCGCGGCCCACGCCGGCTTCGAGGTAATGGGTGCGGATTTGGCCCACCTGAACGTAGTGGCTGCTTACGCCTGGCGGGAGGTTGGGAAGGGTGCTCACGGACCCCTGCGTAACCGAAAGGCCCATACCTGTCAACTTGACAGCGGCGGTACAGACCCGACGCCCCTTGGCGTCTTGCGTCTCGGGATCAAGAGGCGTAGGTTACATGTAACCATGGGAGGAATCGCTCGTGAGAAGCACTTCCAAGACTCCTGAGACGGTGGACGACAAGGTTCGTCGGCATCGCAGCCGATTGCGCGAGCAGGGCCTCCGGCCCTTGCAGGTATGGGTGCCCGATACCCGTGTGCCGGGCTTCCCGGAGGAGGCGCGGAAACAGTCCTTGGCGGTGGCCGGTAGCGAATACGCCGAGGCCGATCAGGCCTTCATCGACGCCGTCAGCGAGATGGACTCTCGGTGAAACGGGGCGAACTGTGGGTCGTGGCGGGAGGGGGCGACTATACCGGCAAGCCCAGGCCCGTCGTAATCCTTCAGAACGACCATTTCGAACACCTGAGTTCCGTGACCGTGTGTGCGTTGACCAGCGATCCGACCGATGCACCGCTGTTTCGGACGGATCTCATGCCCGGCCCCGAGAACGGCTTGCGCGAGGTCTGTCGTGTCATGGTCGACAAGATCACGACCGTCCGCCGGGAACGCCTGAGCCGACGCATTGGTTCTCTCTCCGCCACGGACATGCGACGAATAGACCGCGCCATCCTGCTGTTCCTCGGCATTGCCGGATAGGCATCCGCGACGGCCCGGACTCGCGGCCGGCCGCGGTATGTGATAGGTCGTTTCTCAGTTCGGACAGCATCCAGACCAGAAAGCTTGAACGCAGGGGGATCACATGCACTGGGGTATGGAAAACAGAATGGCGCGCATCATCCAGCCGTCGGACGGGCGTTGCGTGATGTTGGCCGTGGACCACGGCTATTTTCTCGGTCCGACGAGCGGACTGGAGCAGCCGCGGGAGACCATCGAGCCGCTGCTGCCCCACGCGGACGCCATCATGCTCACCCGCGGCGTGCTGCGGACCGCGGTGGACGCCAACATGCAGGCGCCGGTGGTGCTGCGGGTGTCCGGCGGCACCAGCATCCTGAAGGAACTGTCCAACGAGGACATCACCGTGTCCATCGAGGACGCCATCCGGCTCAACGTCTCGGCCATGGCGCTGTCGATCTTCGTGGGCTCGGAGTTCGAGAAGGAGACCCTGGTGAGCCTGGCCAAGCTGGTGGACGAGGGCG